>JAJIYK010000001.1 GCA_020881235.1 Rickettsia endosymbiont of Oxypoda opaca
CGCCTGGCTCGAATTTTTGTAAAGCGTACGGTGTCATACCGTGGCTTGACCCTGTGTTGTACGAACGTTAAAGAAAAGGCTGCGTCATGCCGTGACTTGATCACGGCATCCAGAAAAATAAAGCAGTATTAGGCTTATTTTAGAGTCTTTTTATGACATTATAGACTGGATTCCTTGGTCGTAGCCACGGAATGACAGAATTTTCACCTCTTTAATTAAACGTTCGAACAGCAGTGGACCAAGCCACGGTATGACACCTTACTTATAACAATCAAAATACAAATTTTTATTTCATGTTTAAGTATACAAAATGAACATTCAAGATTTTAAACAAAAATATAATTACGATGCCGCAACTAAAATGATGCAGCAATATTTAGATATTAAATTTGCCCATTTGGATTGTCTGTTGTTATTTAGGATGGGTGATTTTTATGAAATGTTTTACGAAGACGCAATTTTAGCAAGCGGCGTGCTTGGCATTGCATTAACCAAAAGAGGTAAAAACGGCGAGGAAGATATATCAATGTGCGGCGTACCTCATCATGCACTTGAGACATATTTAACCAAATTAATTGAAGAAAATTATAACGTTGCTATTTGCGATCAGCTAGAAACACCGGAAGAAGCTAAAAAGCGTAACGGATATAAAGCAGTAGTTAGCAGGAACGTCACACGTATTATCACACCCGGCACAATCATTGAAGAATCGTTAATTTCAGCAAGCGAACCGAATTACTTAGCAAGCCTTGCTTTACATAAAAATAAGGATTTAGCGGCGATTTGCTATATTGATTTATCTATTTCACAAATTTCCGTAATTAATATTGCAGCCGATGAAGTTCTAAATGAACTGGCACGGCTTAAACCGAAAGAAATTTTACTTAGCGAAAATTTAAGATCTTCCGAGCTTGCCGGCAATATCTCTAAACAACTTGGTCTCCGAATCACCTATCAAGTCGATAGTTTTTTTGCCTTCAATAAATGTCAAAAAATTATTTTAGATTTTTATAAAATCAAAGATGTTAAAGCCATCGGCGAAATATCCGACCAACAAGTGAGTAGTATCGGTAGTATACTAGAATATTTAAGCTTAACGCAAAAAGAACATACACCGCACTTGCCGCTACCGAAAATCGTAAATTTGTCTCAGCATATGACAATTGATTTCGCAACAAGACGTAACCTTGAAATTGTCGCTAACTTATCCGGTAACGTCAAAGGAAGTTTACTAAGCACAATTGACCGCACGGTTACCAAGCCGGGAAGTCGTTTATTATATAATTTTCTGTCTAGCCCGTTAACTAATATCACCAAAATAAATCATCGCCTTAATATTACGGAATTTTTTTACTCTAATCTAGAAATAGCGGCGGCGATTCGGGGAGTCTTAAAAAAAACCGGTGATATAGAACGCTGTTTAACACGGATTACTATGAATCGTAGCACCGGACGTGATTTGTTAAATATTAAATATACACTAGATGCAGCACTGCAAATTAAAGGAATATTTTTTAGTCATTACGGTCTTAATTTACCGCCCTTCATTGAAAAAATTACTAAAACTTTAGCAGGAGATGAAGAATTATATACTTTAATAGACGAGTCAATTAAGGAAGATGCACCGAATAACTTAAATGACGGCGGGATAATAAAACCTGAGTATCATCCAAGAGTAAAAGAATTACATGATTTAATTGATAATGGCAAATCACATATAGAAAAATTAAAAGAGCAATATCGCCGTGAGACAGGGATAGACAGCCTTAAAATATCCCATAATAACGTTATAGGGCTTTTTATTGATATCACTACCAAAAATATTAATAAAATAACTGATTCGAAATTTATCCACCGCCAAACTACGGCTAATAGTGCTCGTTATACCACTCCTGACCTGCAAAGGCTGGAGAGTGATTTAGTAAATGCTAAAAGCTTAGCAATTAGTTTAGAACAAGAATTATACGCTGATATTTGCCGGCAAATAGTTGATAAAACCGTATTTTTACGAATGCTGGCAAGCTCTTTAAGCGGTCTTGACGTATTTTGTAATTTTGCACATATCGCCGATGAATATAATTACGTTAAACCGGAATTTACTGAAGATCAAAGTTTTGAGATTATCAAAGGACGCCATCCCGTAATAGAACAGGCATTACTTCGTGACAGTAAGAGTTTTGTAAGTAACGATTGCTCTTTAGCAGAAGACAAACGAATTTGGTTAATTACCGGTCCGAATATGGCCGGTAAAAGTACTTTTCTACGGCAGAATGCTATTATTACCATAATCGCCCAAATAGGCTGTTTTGTACCGGCTAGCCGTGCCAAAATAGGTATTGTAGATAAAATATTTAGTAGAATAGGTGCAGCAGATGATCTATTAAAGGGGCAATCAACCTTTATGGCGGAAATGCTTGAAACTTCGGCAATTCTTGCCCAATCAACTAAGAATTCTTTAATTATACTTGATGAAGTAGGCAGAGGTACATCTACCTACGACGGCGTATCGATTGCCTGGTCGGTGCTGGAATATATCCACGATAAACTAAAATGCCGCTGTCTTTTTGCTACTCACTACCACGAGCTTACTATTATGAATAATTTTCTGCCGGCTTTACAAAATTATACTATTGCTATTGAAGAATCGGGAAAGGATGTTTTATTTTTGCATAACATTATAGAAGGAGCAGCCGACAAATCATACGGGATTCACGTAGCTGCAATTGCCGGCTTACCTGCTAGCGTTATCAATCGAGCTAATCAAATTTTAGCAAAATTTGAAAAAACAGCGGTCGGCAAAGGTAAAAATATCTTATCTACCGAATCAAATAATTTAAGCTTATTCACTTTATCGCCACCCGTTAAAGAAGCAGTGCCTTTAAGTAAATTAGAGGAAGAAGTAAATCGCATTAATCCCGATCAACTCTCTCCAAAAGAAGCGTTAGAAATAATATATAAATTGAAGGGGTTAATAACCGATTAGTAGTATAATCCCAAGCTGTTTAAAAGTCGTGGTCAACACCATTCCGGCATGCATACGCATCAAGTTAAGCCATAATTGTTAATAATTTTAGTGTATTTAAGGAAGATAATCTGGTTTTACGATATTTATCTTTCAAAGAAAAATTCCCCCAATCTATAATTAATTTCTTAAGGAACTGCTCTAAATCATTAA
>JAJIYK010000002.1 GCA_020881235.1 Rickettsia endosymbiont of Oxypoda opaca
GTACGGTGTCATGCCGTGACTTGATCACGGCATCCAGTCTTTTTATTAAGGTTTTTTCTGGATACCGTGGTCAAGCCACGGTATGACACCATACTTGTAATAACCATAATACGGTAAAATCGATCCACGCAACAATGCCTTGCGAGGAGGTACGTAGTACCGACGCGGCAATCTAGGAAAAAAATGACAAAAAGTGCTATGAAATTTATTATTTTCTAGATTGCCACGCTCCTTTCAGTCGCTCGCAATGACGTTTGGGGTATCCACGCAACAACGCCTACACAAACAGATTGAAGCTATATTTGACATACTAGGATAAATTGCATAATATACTCCTCATATTTTTAAATGAGTGTTATGGAATCAGATAAATTATATCTTTTTAAAGATAAGCGTTTTTTACCGAATTTTATAGTACAATTTTGCGGTTGCCTTAATGATAATATACTAAAAAATGCTCTTATTATCCTGATAACTTACGGCTTATCGAATCATTTAAGTGAATATAGTAATATGCTGGTGTTAGCTGCAAATACTATCTTCGTATTACCTTTTATAATATTTGCTAGTATTGCCGGACAAATTGCCGATAAGTATGAACGTTCATATTTAGTTAAAATTATTAAAATCTGCGAAATTGCTATAATCGGGCTTGCTATTTACGGCTTTCTTCATAATAGCCTGCTAATCCTTTTCTTCTCTATTTGTTTTATGGGGATTCATTCAACATTTTTCGGTCCGATAAAATATAGCGTTTTACCGGATCATTTAAATAAAGATGAGCTACTTGGTGCTAATGGCTTTGTTGAAGCAGGAACTTTTATTAGTATTTTTATCGGTACTATAATAGGTAGTTATTATACTATCAGCAGCAATTTCATTATTCTAGCCTTAGTTATAGTGGCTATTTTGGGATTTATTGCTAGTTTTTTTACACCGAAATCAAATAATGCAAATCCTGATATTAAAATAAATTTTAATATCATAAGCGAAAGCTTAAACATGCTTAAATATGCTAAAGCCAAAAAGCAAGTATATTTAGCAATACTCGGTATTTCATGGTTTTGGTTTATCGGGGCAGCAATAATTGCTCAAATTCCTCTGCTTGCTAAAGAAACTTTCGGTGCTGACGAAAATGTCGCTAATTTATTTTTAGCAATTTTTTCCCTCGGGGTAGGAGTAGGATCATTTTGGTGTAGCAAGATTTTTGAAAACGAAATTACTTCCAAATATGTTTTTATTTCGGCACTCGGAATTAGTATATTCGGCATCGATCTATTTTTTGCCAGCCGAATAAGTGCAATTCACTATGAACCTGAACAACTAAAAAGTATTTTAGTATTTTTATCGAAAAAACATAATTGGCGTATCGTTATAGATTTATTTTTTATTGCAGCTATCGGCGGTTTGTATATCGTACCGCTTTTTGCGGTATTGCAATATTTTACGAGTCCCGCCCATCGTAGCCGCATTATAGCCGTAAATAATTTGATCAATTCAATTTTTATGGCAGCTTCTACTATAATATTATCATTATTATTTTACCTAAACTTCTCAATTCCATTCGTCATATTAGTAGTAAGCTTACTTAATATAAGCGTTGCTTTTTACATTTATCGCTTAATGCCGGAAGTTAAGATTATTCCGTTTAGCGTGATAAGAGGTATTTTTCAAGCTTTCTTTGATTTTATGTATAAAGTTGAAGTTAAAGGGATCGAGAATTTTTATAAAGCTGGAAAAAGAGCCGTAATTATAGCTAATCATATTTCTTACCTTGATCCGCCGTTACTTGCTACTTACCTACCGGAACAACTGACTTTCGCTATTAATACCGAGATATCTAAAGTCTGGTGGATTAAGCCTTTTCTTCGTATGGCAAAAACACTGCCCGTTGACCCGACTAACGCTATGGCTATAAAAACTTTAATAAAAGAAATTCAAAAAGGTAAGAAGATAGCTATTTTTCCTGAAGGAAGAATAAGCATGACCGGTTCTTTAATGAAAATTTACGAAGGTCCCGGCATGATTGCCGATAAAGCCGATGCGGTAATTTTACCGGTTAGAATAGACGGAACACAATTTACGCATTTTTCTAAGCTAAAAAATATAATAAAAAGAAAAACATTTCCCAAAATTACTATTACCATTTTACCGCCGGTAAGATTTGCTTCTCACGCAACAATGGATAATCAAGAAAGACGTAAATATATCAGTCAAGCACTCTATGATATCATGGTCGATATGATGTTTGAAAGCTCCGATTATAAGAATACCTTATTTCAATCTCTCATTGACTCGGCTAAACTTCACGGCTTTAACAAAAAAATAATTGACGATATCGAGAATAATTTAACTACTTATCGCCAGTTATTATTTAAATCTTTTATTCTAGCTGATTTAATCAAAAAAAATACCGCTTTAAATGAGCATATCGGGATAATGCTACCTAACATGTCGACAGCCGTAATTACTTTTTATGCTACACAATTCTGTTGCCGCATTCCCACCATGATTAATTGGACAGGTGGTGCAAATACTATTATTGCATCATGTAAAACAGCACTAGTGACAACAATTTATAGCTCTCGAAAATTTATTGAAAAAGCTGCTTTACAAGAAATAGTAGCTAAGCTTCTTGATGCTAATATCAAAATAATATATCTTGAGAACATGAAGGACGATATCGGTTTATGGCTAAAAATAAAATCATATATCGGCAGTTTTTTTCCGCAAAGCTATTATAATCACTTTTGTAGTAATTCGAGCTACAAAGATAAAGCAGTAATACTTTTTACTTCAGGTACTGAAGGCACGCCTAAAGCCGTAGCGTTATCTCATCAAAATTTACAGGCTAATAGATATCAAATATCCGCAAAAATACATTTTAGCCCTGAGGATTTAGCTTTTATTGCACTGCCTATGTTTCATTGTTTCGGTCTTACCGGTACAATAATGATGACACTTAACGGCATAAAATCATTTTTCTATCCTTCGCCGCTGCATTACCGAGCTATTCCTGAAATAATATATGATGTCGGAGCAACTATCTTAATCGGTACCGGTACGTTTTTAAACGGCTATGCCTGCTATGCTCATCCATATGATTTTTATTCCGTACGTTATGTATTTGCCGGTGCAGAAAAACTTCAAGAAAAAACCAGACAATTATGGCTTAATAAATACGGCATCAGAATTTTTGAAGGATACGGTGTTACTGAAACCGCACCGGTTATTGCTTGTAACACTCCTATGCACAATAGACAAGGGACGGTCGGAAGATTATTATCTAAAATCGAATATAATATTAAACCGGTGGAAGGAATAAAAGAAGGCGGGCGTTTATTCGTCAAAGGACCAAATATTATGCTTGGCTATCTGCAAAATGGTGTCATACCCGCACAGGCGGGTATCTCTGATATGGATTCCCGCTTTCGCGGGAATGACATCGAGTTTGAAGGCGATTGGTATGATACGGGCGATATCGTAAAAATCGATTCGGAAGGTTATATAACTATCATCGGAAGAGTTAAACGCTTTGCCAAAATAGCCGGTGAGATGATTTCACTAGCAGCTATAGAGGAGCTAGCAACGCAAATAGATTCAAATCCTAATAGTGTAAACGCTGCTGTTTATTTAGCTGACGAGAAAAAAGGCGAGCAGATTTTACTTTTCACTACTAGCTCTATTATCACTAAAGAAAGCTTTATAGATATAATAGATAAAGCTATGGTTTCGGCAATGCATTTACCTAAATTTGTTATTAACGTTAAAGAAATACCGATATTACCGACCGGTAAAGTTAATTATCCGGAAGTGATTAAAATAGCACAGGAATATGTAGCGTAGATACCGGAATCGTCATGGCGAGCGACTAAAGGCGTTGTTTGAGAAGAGCAAAATTTAGAAATATTCAAAAATTTCAAGTTCAAGTTTATATGATAGCAATAGTTCAAAATTTCAAAAAGATCATAAAAATGATCTTTTTATGTTTTTACCTATTGCTATTAAAAAGTAAAAAATATTGGAATAATTTTAATCATTTTTCAACAGACTGTCTAAATTTCTACAGCTTCTGTTAACTTAACAGTGTCCATTCCAAGTATTGGCATAGAATTGCTTTTACCTAACTCCTCATGCAAAAACCCTATATTCTGCTTAGGGAGCAAATCACTAAATTCTTTATCAATATCAATCCTTTCGTGACCGTTAGGCTTCGAATTATCATGCTGTTGTACTATAAGCTCTGATAATTTTGTGGTATTATTCTTAATATCTCTATTAAATATATCGCAACTTCTAGCAATATATTTATAAGCCATAATTGGCCACTTAGTAATCACAAAACAATATTTATTAATAAGATATAAGGCTACAGCACTAAAAGCTATGCTGCCTGCCGTAATATAGTACGGGTTAACTTCAGCACTACCAATTGATTTATTTGTAGAATTTATAGCACTAGTGTAATCATCCGGTAAAGAGGCTACGTAACTATCTGGTGTTTCATTATATTGATTATTGATGTCACGTGGCGATATGTTATGTTTTACAAGAAGTTGTGTCATATTAGTATTAATATTCTCTATACTACTTGCGGCAATATTTAGAAGTGCATAGGTCTTGTTCAGCTCTATGTCCTTTTGTTGTACTTTTAATTCCAGCTCCTTCTTCTCTTGTGTACATGTTTCTAAATCGCGTTTAGCATTGCTAAGTAACGTGTCTATTGACTTTTTGTTTCTTTCATAGGTGTCTCGAGAATTCATATAGTTTGTTTGTTTTGCTTCAAAATGATTTAATGCCTCTGTAACATTCAAAGTATCCAAAGTATCGTCAACACCATCCCTTAGTTTAGTAATCGCCTGTGATAAGACACGTAAAGCGAGATTAGAACTCTCGAGCTCATGATTAGTTCTACTTAAGTTGCTTTGTAATTCTTGTACTGTATCTTGAGCAGTAGTAAGCTCTTTATTTAATTGTTGAATATTATATTTCAATAGCAGTTTATTAAAGCTTAAGGATACTACCTTTGCTCTCAGCTCATCTCTCTCTTGTGTTACTTGCTTTAGTCTAGATTTTAATTCCCTATTTTGGTTTCCAATGTATGTATTGTGTTCTTCAAGTACTGTATTCTGAGTTTGAAGTAATGTTATCGTTCCTGACATTTTTTTGCTCAAGTCTGCAAGATGATGGTCTATTCCTGACATCCTAATTTTCTGTACATTATTATTGCCCTGTGTACAGAAAGCTTTAGACATTGTATCTAAAGTAAGATTAATATTGTATAACGTACCTGAACTATGAATACTAATACAATTATCTTTTGCTGAAGAAGTTTGATGATGACAAATCATTCCGTATAGTACTTTAAAACGATCTAATACCCAGGAATCTACGCCCTTTACGTCAATAGTGCATAGTGTATCATATAGCTCAAGAGTGTATATTTTCTCATATTCACTATATGTACTATTGTAACACATAATCACATCAATTATATCATTTGTACTTAATGGATATATGATAACTTGAGGTAATATGCCTGAAGTAGCGTCTGAACCGATTGCTAAAGAACAAGATTCGCTTATGAGAGAAGGCAGCATAGTATTATCACTAACCAACTGCCCTCTGTGATACTTTATTTTGGAGTATATGTCAGAAGTGCATTTATATACCTAATCTGTAGCGTTGGAAGAATACATTCTCCTATTTAATAAGATGATAAAAAAGTTATACATAGAAGTTATATAGTAAGAAATAGTTGCTGAGAAAAATAATGAAATCTTGTATTTTGAATATTCATCTGACAATCAGACCGGTATTCTATAGTGCCTGTAAGGTTAAATCTAAATTTCTACAGCTTCTGTTAACTTGACAGTGTCCATTCCAAGTATTGGCATAGAATTGCTTTTACCTAACTCCTCATGCAAAAACCCTATATTCTGCTTAGGGAGCAAATCACTGAATTCTTTATCAATATCAATTCTTTCGTGACCATTAGGCTTCGAATTATCATGCTGTTGTACTATAAGCTCTGATAATTTTGTGGCATTATTCTTAATATCTCTATTAGATATATCGCAACTTCTAGCAATATATTTATAAGCCATAATTGGCCACTTAGTAATCACAAAACA
>JAJIYK010000003.1 GCA_020881235.1 Rickettsia endosymbiont of Oxypoda opaca
AAACTCCTTCTGTGTTAATAATTTTTTATCTGTATTTTTAAAATATTGTTTTTTTAATACTTTTTTTCAAATTATCATTTCTTTAGTTTGACACAGTTTGTTGAACACTCCCACGGTATTTTTTAAAGGCCCCCTGGATTCCTGCTTTCGCAGGAATGACATTAAAAATTCGAGCCATACGACAACGCCTTCAGTCGCTCGCCATGACGGTTTAGGTGTCCATACGACAACATTAATGCCCGTTCGCAATGACAGGCTTGGCTAGGCTCTGTGAACAAAATTTAAATTCTTTAATAATCGAGGCTATATTTACGCATAGCTGATTCTTTTCTAAAGCTAGTGAGTATCTTTAGCCATTCATAAATAGGTTGCATAATACGGTATTGTTCAAGACAAAATTTTAGAGCATTCGGGGTAGTAACGTTATCTAGGGAGGAGAAATAACTCCAGATAGCAAGCTTTTTACGACGCAATAAATTTTCTCTAGGGTGATTCTTATCATAACCGTTTGGTACATTTTTTAAGTCCGGCGGATCAAGTTTGAAATTCTTTTTGATATAGGTGTTGAGAAGAGCTTCAAGCTTTGCACCTCTTTGATTATCAATTATTGCCTCACGGTAAGCAATTAACCCATTTTTAGAAAACTCACGTAGACCGCAAGCGAGAATAAGCTTATCCGGTTGTAGCGAGAAATAAAACATAGGGTAATCGCTACATTGAGCTTGCTTAGTATTTAAGCGGGTGAATCCTATTCTTAAAGACGGATCGTAAGGAGTGTTATTTTTACTGAAGCGTACATCACGATAAATACGGAAAATCTTGCCTTGCATAGGTTCTTTGGCAATTTCCTGAAGGCTTTGAGTCATTTGTTCAACAAATATATGAGCTGCCGGCTCTAATAAATCCTTAAATATATGTTTATTTTCTTTAAACCATAGACGGTTATTATTAGCTTGTAATTGTTGAAGGAAATTAATTACTTCTGATGAAAATCCGGGAAAGACTAATTTTGTATTCATGACTATTATTTTATAATTTTCAAAGCGTTAGACATTATAAAAAGGAAAGTTTTTGACTAAATTTTTTACTTGTGCGTGAATTTTTTCCTCGCATCCGCTATTATCCTGATTGTCTTTAAGACTATCTAATATATCGGCGATCATTTGTCCGACTAGTATAAATTCTTGTTCCTTAAATCCTCTAGTGGTGCAAGCTGGGCTGCCTAGCCTAATCCCTGAAGTAATAAAAGGCGAAGTTTCATCAAAAGGTATACTGTTTTTATTGCAGGTAATGCCTGCTCTATCTAAAGAGTTAGCGGCTATTTTGCCGGTGATACCGTCTTTGCGTAAATCAACTAACACGATATGGTTATCGGTGCCGCCTGTTAAAATATCATATCCTCTTTCTTGCACGCTTTTAGCTAGAGCTTTAGCGTTACTTAAAACTTGTCTTATGTAGTCTGTATATTCAGGCTGTAAAGCTTCCTTGAATGCTACGGCTTTAGCAGCTATAATATGCATTAACGGTCCGCCTTGTATCCCGGGAAATAAAGCAAAATTTATTTTTTTCCCCAGCTCTTCGTCGTTCGATAAAATTAAGCCACCTCTTGGACCTCGCAAAGTTTTATGAGTGGTAGAGGTTACAATATGAGCAAAGGGCAGCGGGCTTGCATGTGTGCCAACAGCAATAAGTCCGGCGATATGAGCAATATCTGCCATAAGATATGCACCTACTTTGTCGGCAATTTCTCGGAATTTGGCAAAATCTAAGTTTCTTGGATAAGCGGAATAACCGGCAATAATTAATTTCGGTTTATGTAATATTGCTAGCTTTTCTATTTCATTGTAATCAATTAAATAGTTATCTTTGTCGACGCTATAAAAAACCGCATTAAACCATTTACCGGACATGTTAGGAGGAGCACCGTGTGTTAAATGCCCGCCGCTATCTAAAGACATACCAAGGATAGTATCGCCTGGCTGTAATAACGTCAAAAAAGCTGCTTGATTAGCTTGTGAACCTGAATGAGGCTGAACGTTGGCGTATTGACAATTAAATAATTTTTTTGCACGCTCTATGGCGAGCAGCTCCGCCTTATCTACCTCCTCGCAGCCGTTATAAAAACGTTTCCCCGGATAACCTTCAGCGTATTTATTGGTAAGTACCGAGCCTTGTGCCTCTAGTACGGATTGGCTTGTAAAATTTTCCGACGCAATAAGCTCAACCACGTCTCTTTGTCGATGTTTTTCGTTACTGATAATTTCATAAATTTCTTTATCTGTATCAGCTAATTTATTGCCAAAAATATCCATTAGTCTAACCTATTGTTTCTTGATAAAATTAATTGCAAATTCTAGCCCTCTTGCATCAATAGAGTGGGCAAGTCGGGTAATCCTATGGCTTTCATAAGGTATTTGATATTTGGATAAATATTTTGTTGCATTATCCATTTCGCTAATACTAACTACCTCGTCAAGTTCTCCATGAATTAAGCAAATAGGAGTTGATTTATTAACGCATTCTTGCGGGATGATCAGCATCCCCGAAAAACCTATACTACATAAAAACGGTTCTTGTTGAAAGATAGTTAAATATAGCCCGATCATCGTGCCTTGAGAAAAGCCGATAATAATAGTATCTTTATTGGTCAAGTTTAACTCGGCTTGTTTTTGCTTAATTATTTCTGCAAGAAGTACAACATTATTTTCCAGTAATTTTTGTATTTTACGGGGAGTGCGATCTTGTAAACTAAACCATTGTCGCCCGTAAGGTGCCATATCGTAAGGTTCTATCCCATGCGGAGAAATAAAATAGCAATCCGGTAAATCATCTTTGATATACGGCACCAAACCTATCAAATCGTGACCGTCAGAACCGACACCGTGCAATAACACCACTAGTTTTTTCGGCGGTAGTTCTTTGCTTTTAATTTCAGGATATAGATTATTCATTGATTTTAATTTTTTGTTGTTGAATTATGTTGCCCTAGGGCATTGTTGCGTGGATCGAATTTTTGCAAAGCGTACGGTGTCATTCTAGTTCCTTGATCACGGCATCCAGTCTTTTTATTAAGGTTTTTTCTGGATACCGTGGTCAAGCCACGGTATGACACCATACTTGTAATAACCATAATACGGTAAATTATG
>JAJIYK010000004.1 GCA_020881235.1 Rickettsia endosymbiont of Oxypoda opaca
GACACCGTACGCTTTGCAAAAATTCGAGCTATGCAACAAGACCAAACATAATTATTAAGAAGTGGTTTATAGTATATAAAAATTATAATCCGTGTATTTTTATACGATTAAATTTAAGAAGAAATAATCTCCGGAACGTAAACGGCATAATCTTTAGTAATAATAGGAAAGAAAATTTTAGTAAAAGGCAATAATTCTATTTTTTTGTCTAGAAATTCTATTTCTATTAGATCGCCGGCACCAAAATTAAAAATATTTTTTATTTTGCCTAAAGGCTTCATTGATTGATCAAATACGGGTAAATTATTTAAATCCGTTATATAAAATTCATCTTCTTCTAACTCCGGCAAAACCTCTCTTAAACAAAATAATTTATAGCCTTTTAGACTTGCCGCCTCTTCCCTATTTAATATTTTATTAAACTTACAAATTAAATTCCCTTGAGAATTTTGATTAATTAATTTAATGTTAATATCTTCGCCCGATTCGTTTACTAGTTTCATTTTGGCAATATTTGCCGCAGGATCAGTAAAAGATTTTATAATAACATTTCCTCGCACACCGTGAGACGATGTTATTACACCAACTAAAATTAAATTTTGCGAGAAAGTCATTAATTTGCCTTTAAATTCTAATAATTATAGGTAATAATATTTAAAAAGCTTTTATAAATTACATAACATGATAAAAAAAATAATTGCCTTTACTACAATTAGCGTTGCGTTATTAATATTTACAATATTTAGTGCCTCATTTCTTATTAATTATAATTCTATAGACAAAAATTTTGTTGCTCATTTTGGTATTACTGCCCCGAATATCGGGAAAGTAACAGTAAATAAACTCCCTTTCCCTTATTTAATTATTGAATCAATAACCGAAGAAGGGAAAATAGAATTAGAAAAAATAGAGGTTCATTTTTCATTTTGGTCGTTCTTAAGCTTTAAGCCTAAAATTAGCCGCCTTAATATATTAGATGCTAAAATCTATTCAAATGACAATAAATTAAATATTTACGATCATGAACAATTAATAAATATTTTTCTAAATTCTAACTTAAAAGATATAAAGCTCAATATTACTAATTTAAATATTATTAATAAGCAAGATTATTCTATTGTGAATTTTACTAATTGTTCCTTAGGACAAGAAAATAGTTTATCGTCTAACATTTTATTTAAAGCAAACCATAATATAGGAGAAATTTCGGGTTCTGTTAAGCAAAATAATGACCTGATAGATTTCAATCTAAATATTAATAATAGTAATTATAGCCTTAAGATATCAGAAACTTATAAAAATTCTAAACTAGGGACGAAATTAGAAAATGGTACCGGCGAATATCAAATAAAAAATTTAGCCGCTTTTCTGCATAGTATTTTACCGGAATTAAATCATATTTTTAGCAAATTTAAACAAAATGAACCTATAAATATTAAATTTAATATTTTAGCGGCAGAAGATATATTGCAATTAAAAGATATAACAATAAATTCGCCTTTTGTTTTAGGAAACGGGGTAATGGATATCAGTAAAAATAATAAAGTTCCGAGCCTTATTACCTTACATTTTTCGAAAATAGATATAAATTCCCTTCTTACTTCAAATATTTCTGATCAATTTAATAGCGTTCCTGCTAATTTGAGGTTTATTTTTGCCGATAAATTATTAAAAACCGACATTACAATTGATGAAATAGTTTTAAGCAATAATGAGTCGTTAGATAAAATAATCTTTTCTTCTAACTTAACGGAAGGAATTTTAAAAGTAGAAGAGTTTTCAGGTAGTATTAGAACAGGAGGGCAATTTAAGCTTACGGGAGATGTAACACAAAATTCGATAAGAAGTATGTTTGACGGCAAGATTTCCTTAACTCACAATGATTTAAACTCTCTATTAGATATATTAGGGTTTAGCAGTGCAACTGTGAAAGAAGCCACCCCCTTTGTATTGTCCTCAGATTTAAAATTAACTTTAATAGATTTATATTTAAGAAATTTCTTATTGAAAACTGATAATCTTAATGTAACGGGTGATTTATCTACTAAATTTATAGCGTCTATTCCGCATGTGAATGCCACCCTTAATTTTTCTTTGCTGGATTTAACTAAGCAAACCTACCCTATAATTTCACCGATTATCGGGTTTATTGAAGACTTAACGAAAGATATGAAAAATTCAGATTATCTAAATAAATTTATCCCGATCAGAACGTTAAATTGTTTGGCTAACTTAGATTTTACTATAGATAATATAAACTTTGCCGATAATTCATTTGAAAAAGTAAATTTATTAGCCAATATTTCGCCGGCTCATCTCAAAATTAATAATTTAGATATTCGAGCAGGTAATAATTATTTATCGACTAGCTGGGATTTAGAAGCATCGAATTTCAAGCCTATATTAACCACGGAAATAAAAGACGGAGTTTTTGAAACTAATTTTTTATCCCCCGCCTCACTGCTTGCTTTAAGAAATAAGTTGTTTAACGAATATAGCATAGATAAAATTTCTTTAAAAATTTACGGAAAACTAACTAAATTATTCCAAAATGATTTAATAATAGAAAATCTTAAATTCCGCCTAGAAAATGACGATAATTTATTCAAAATTAATAATATAGAAGCAAATATATTGGCAGGTAAATTTCAAGGAACAGGGAATATTTTATTAGACCCTAATTCTATCAACTTTGTTTATGCCCTTAATATGATTGATTTAACAGGATTAGCGACTATTATCCCTCAAATATTCCCCTCTTTAAACGGTCAAGCTAGTATAAACGGCAATTTTTCAACTAGCGGCGATACATTAAAAAATCAATTATATAACCTTACTACGGAGTCGCAATTTGCAATAAATAATATAAAAGTTAATAATTTTTCTATTGATTCTTTTATAGAAAAAATCAACTCACAAAATTACAATCCACAAAACCTTGACTATGATTTAAAAACTATATCATATGGACAAAATACAATTAGCACTATAAAAGGCGATATTAAGTTAGAAAAAGGTATAGCTCTCTTAAAGAATATAACTTTTAATACCCAATATAGTTCCGGTGCGGCATCTATGGCTATAAATATATATAATTTCGATACGAATTTATCTTCTATTTTATCTTTTTATGTTCCGCGTATAACCCCTGATTTAAACGGTCAAAACGCAAATGATCCAAATAATAAGGATATTCTGACAAATCTTAATATAAAACTTCAAGGAAATATTTTTAGTCCAAAACAAACTATTGATAGTAGCGAGTTAAAAAAATTGTTTCAGATATCAGAAATTCCGGTAAAAAATCCTGCCGCTAACCCTTAAATTAAGGTATAATATACTCACGGAGCGTATATTTAAAAAATGTAATTAAAATTTTTAGGTAACAATATGGCTAAAATAAAATCTATCGAAGAAAATGTCAGCTTTGAATCGGCACTTGCCGAATTAGAGGAAATCGTAAAAAAAATAGATGACGGTCAGGAAAGTTTAGAATCGGCAGTTAATAGTTTTGAAAGAGGAGTTTTACTAAAAAATTATTGCGAGAAAAAACTTCAAGAAGCACGTTTAAAAATTGAAAAAATTACTAAACTTGCAGATTCTACGGTAACTTTAGAGGAAATAGAATTATAAACTTTTGGAGCTGTTATATTGTGACAGTGTCATTCTTGCACGGCACTGGTGCGTTGTACGAACGTTTACATTAAAGAGGTAAAATTCTGTCATTCCGTGGCTTGACCACGGAATCCAGAAAAACCTTAATAAAAACCTGGATGCCGTGACCAAGTCACGGCATGACACAGCCTTTTTTCAACGTTCGTACAACAAGATCGCAGAGGCAGAAATCCAGGCTTTTTCTATATAATTTACTACTGCACTTAATGGTATTTATCAACAATGAGCAATATATTCGATTACGTAATTGATTTTCTCTATAGCCTGCATAATGTTACTTTATTCTTAATAATAAATATTATTTTGATGATTTTTTGTACCATTTGTTTACATTTTACAAAATCTATCATTCCTAATAATTTTCAAAGAGAAGAGCTAGGCAGTTTAGGAGGCTTTTTATCCGGAGTGGTCGGCAGTATGTACGCAGTATCGGTAGGGTTTGTACTAATGTTTTTACTGGGTAATTTTAACAAAACTAAAGATACGGTGGCATCTGAAGCGATAATATTAATGAGGCTTGCAGATACTATAAATTGGCTTCCGCCTTCAGTAAGATCAGATATTTATCCGGATATTGAGAATTATACAAAGGATATTATCACACATGAATGGACATTAATGAAAAATGGAGAAAAAATCGATAATCAAGTACTTTCTTATCTACAAAATATTATCAAAGTAATTAAGGCTTATGAAGGAAACGGCTCAATGCAATTATTTATTAAGCAAAAAATATTTAATGAGATTCAAGACCTTTATACAGTGCGAGACAATAGAATTAAAATGTCATATTTTTCCTTAAATGTTCCATATTGGGTTATTATATTTATAATGACAATTATTAATTTAATACTTGTTTGTATGCTCGGTACTAAACTCTATCTTCATAGAATTTTGGTTATGTTAGTTTGTATTACTTCGGCTTCAATGATATTTTTAATATTTATCTTAGATAAACCGTTTAGGGGAGAGTTTGCGATCGATCAAACTGATTTACAAAATGCTATCTTTTATATAAACGCTAAAATTGAAGTATTTTAGGTTCTGTGAACAAAATTTAAATTAATCTATTTTAGTTCTTTTTAACGGCGTTGTTGCGTGGATCAAAAAATGGCTTCAATGTTATACTGTGGCTTGACCGGCATTGTTGCATGGATCAAATTTTTGATGTCATTCTAGCTAAAAGCGGGAATCCAGAGAATATTTAAGCGAATTATATAGTAAATTTTTATATAATTTTGCTTATTTTAAGTGTTTTTTCTAGATTCCCGCTTCCGCGGGAATGACACAAAGTGTAAAACCGATACATGCAACAACGCCGTATCGGCGAAACAATGCCACGCAGAAATAACACACTCTTCTTAGCTATAATATTCCTTACCGATTTCAATTTTCGGACGGTTGTTAGTTGTCCGCCAGTCATTAGTGTCACGAAAAGAAAAGATGCAACCGCAAAATTCCTGCTTATAAAAATTTTCTTCTTTGGCAATTTCGTACATTCTGCTACTACCGCTGTCTTTACGCCAATTATACGTCCAGTAAGTAATACCGTCATAATGTGAAGCGGCTTTAATACCGGACTCGTTAATTTGATTCATATCCTTCCATCTTGAAATGCCTAAGGAACTAGTAATAACCTTAAAGCCGTTTTCGTAAGCATAAAGGGCAGTACGCTCAAAACGCATATCGAAACACATACTGCAGCGTTTACCTCTTTCCGGTTCGTATTCCATTCCTTTAGCCCTAGCAAACCAATTTTGCGGATCGTAATCGGCATCAATAAATTTTATATTATGCTTTTCGGCAAATCTAATATTTTCATTTTTCCGTAACTCATATTCTTTTTTAGGATGGATATTGGGATTATAGAAAAAAATAGTCAGATCTATTCCGGCGGTTATCATTTTTTCCATAAGAGGACCTACGCAAGGTGCACAACAAGAATGCAATAAAACTTTATTTTCTCCTTCTTCAGGTAATTCAAAAACTTCACTCATGACTCTATCAAACTTTTTTTATAGGTTTCTTTGTAAAAGTGCAAAATTATAGAAGATAATAACGCCAGCACAATCAAATAGTACGAAATTGCATATTTGTCACCGGTGAATTTTGTCAGCATCATCCCCATTACCGGTGCAGTACCGCCGAATATTGCCGCCGCTAAATTATAGGAAAGTGCAACTCCCGTAAACCTTACGCTGGTCGGGAATATTTCCACTAGCACGGTTGGAATAGGTCCCATATAAATAGCAATAATTCCGGCAAATACTATTTGTGACAGAAGTGCTAGGCAGAAATTCATTGATCCCAAACATATAAAAATCGGATAAACTAGTAGGATCATTAAGACAATTCCCCATATTAATACCGGACGCCGACCGATTTTATCGGAAATATAAGCAGAAATAGGAAATACAACCATCATAGTGATAAGTATCGCACTACTAACTATAGAGCTTTGATGATTACTATAGCCAAGCGTTTTCATGAAATTACCGATAAAAACCGTTGAGGTATAAAAAGGTGCAGTTACCGTAATATAAAGACCGATTGCTATAATCAACTCACGCCAATATTTAGTTAGCGTTTCCCGAAGAGGAGAACGTGCTAAACGCCCGCTTTCTTTGGCTTTTTTATAGATAGGGCTTTCCGATAAATTTTTTCTAATATATAGCCCTACCGAGCTGATAAATAAACTGGCAATAAAAGGTATCCTCCAACCCCAATTATAAAGAATATCCGGAGGCATAAAATAAGAGAAACCGGCAGCCGTGGCAAGACCAAGGAGCATACCGGCACACATACTAACGAAAGAAGCACTACCTGCAAGCCCTCTTTGTTCTAAAGACGCATGTTCTACAATATAAGAGATACAGCCGCTAAATTCTCCGCCGAGAGAAAAACCTTGTATTAATCTGATAATGGTTAAGATTATAGGAGCAGCAAGCCCGATAGTATTATAACCTGGTAACAACCCGATACCGGCAGTAGGAACAGCCATTGTTATAATACCTACTACTAAAGCAATGCGTCGACCGAATCTATCACCGATATTGCCGAAAATAATCCCGCCGAGCGGTCTTACTATAAAGCCTGCGGCAAACACGGCAAAAGTTAGTGTTTCACGCATTTCTGAATCAGGAAAAAAATGCTGACCGATTATATAAGCAAATTGAGCATATAATGCATAATCATACCATTCAAGGGCATTGCCGATCATGCCGGATATTACGACTTTTCTCATCAAGTTACTTTGTATTTTATATATCTCAAATAAAGAATAATAAAGTTAATAGTCCCTATTCACAAGCAAAAAATAGTTGATATAAATATGATTATTGTTGGGTAAGCCATTGAATCCCCTGTCATCGTCGTTGCGAGGTGGTATTGGTGTTGTTGCGTGGATTGAATTTTTGTAAAGCATACGGTGTCATTCTAGTTCCTTGACCACGGTATCCAGTCTTTTTATTAAGCTTTTTTCTGGATACCGTGGTCAAGCCACGGTATGACATCGGAACTATTTTTTGATCCATGCAACAATGCCCGCCTAGCTAGAATGACATTGAAGTGTTAAGCTATGCTACAAAGCAATTCTTTTTAGGCAATACCCTTTTAGCGGTATTTTAATCATTTTTGTTATAAAAAAAGTCGGGTTTTTAAGCCCGACCTTCTTTAAAAAGATAAATTAGATATTGTAACTTTTATTGATGTACAACAGTTACAGCTCTACGATTATAAGCATAAGCTTCTTCATTATTTCCCATCATAGCCGGTCTATCTTTACCGTAAGATATGATGTTTATTCTGTCCTGCCCAACGCCTTTCCGTGTTAAGAATTTTTGTGCAGCGGTTGCTCTTCTTTCGCCAAGACCTAGATTGTATTCTCTAGTACCTCTTTCATCGCAATGTCCTTCAACCGTAGCTTTTACATGAGGATGTCTAGATAACCAGCAAGCTTGTTTTTCTAGCTCTTCTTTACTTTTTTCAGATAAAGCGGAACTATCGAAAGCAAACCATACTGCATTACCGGCACTTTTTTCAAAATCTTTCATTAAAGAAGTTTCTTCGCCTTGATTCATCATACCGTCAGTTTGTGCGGTTCTTTTTGAAGTATTACAGCCGGCAAGAAGAAATAAAGCAAGAACAGCTAGTGTAATTTTTTTTGTTGTCATAATTAAACTCCTTTAAGTTTTAAATATTATTATTATATATTAATTATTTAGTCGGTTATATTAAAATTGATAAGTACAACCTGACTAAAAGCTATGTAAGTTAGTATATATTATTATTTCACCAGTTAAAAGACTAAAATATAACTATATGTCGTTAGTGCTGCTTTAATGTGGTAAAAATATCATTTTTATGTAGAGTAAGGCGTTGTTGCATGACCGAATTTTTACAAAGCGTTCAGTGTCATTCTAGTTCCTTGATCACGGTATCCAGTCTTTTTATTAAGGTTTTTTCTGGATACCGTGGTCAAGCCACGGTATGACACCATACTTGTAATAACCATAATACGGTAAATTATGAACCATGCAACACGCCTACTGTTGTTCCTTAATTAAGCTCTTTATTTTTTCTACTACGCTCGTTAATTTGCTTATATTACTCCCTCCGGCTTGGGCAATAGTGGGTTGCCCGCCACCGCCGTTACCGCCTAAAAACAAGGAAAGTTCTTTTGCTATATTACCGGCATTAAGCTTATTGCTAATATTCTTACTAACCGCAACACTAATATATAATATACCGATACCCTCGGCAATATATAATACTACTAAATCTGCCATTTTTGTTGTTAATTGCTCGGCAGCTTGACGTAATATTTTATTATCTATATTTCCTAGCCTTTTGTAGATTAGCTTTATGCCCGATACCTCTATAGCTTCCTTGGTAATTTGCTCTATGCTTAAATCAAGAGCAGCTAGTTGTGTTTTAAATAATTCTTTTTCTGCTTCTTTGCTACGATTAAGAATATTATCTACTTTATTAATCAACTCATTTCTATTAGTTCGTAAAATATTTTCTAGCGACTTTAGTATAAAATCGTTGTCCCTCATTAAATTTAAGACGAATTCTCCACAAACGGCTTCTATTCTTCGGATTCCTGCCGCTATAG
This sequence comes from Rickettsia endosymbiont of Oxypoda opaca, assembly GCA_020881235.1. Classification (GTDB taxonomy): domain Bacteria; phylum Pseudomonadota; class Alphaproteobacteria; order Rickettsiales; family Rickettsiaceae; genus Rickettsia. The sequence continues at coordinate 8,792 of JAJIYK010000004.1, forward strand.
CACTTTCACTAACAATTTTAAAACAACCGATATCACCGGTTCGCTTGACATGCGTACCGCCGCATAACTCTAGCGAGTAGTCATCACTCATTGACACTACTCGTACTTCTTGCTCGTATTTTTCGCCGAATAGAGCCATTGCACCTAGTTTAATTGCCTCATCTGTAGACATTAAAGCAGTATTTACTTTATGGTTATCTCTAATAATTTGATTTACTTTATCTTCAATTAAATTAATCTCTTCGCCGCTAATAGCCTTTGAATGACTAATATCAAAACGTAAATGATCAGGTGCAACTAATGAACCTTTCTGCGTTACATGTTTGCCCAATATTTCATGTAATACCGCATGTAATATATGAGTAGCGGAATGATGAATTTTTAAGTTTTGCCGATATCTAATATCAATACTAAAACTAGCAGTATCGCCTTTTTTGATTATGCCTTCATTTAAAAAACATTCATGAACGATAATAGAACCCAAATATTTTAAAGTATTAATTACTTGAATCTTACTATTTTGTGAGGTAACAAACCCTATGTCGCCCATTTGACCGCCGGACTCGCCGTAAAAAGGTGTTTGATTACTAACTAATAAAAATCGCTCACCTACTTCCTTAATATCCTTTACTAACGAGTTATTTTTTATTAAAGCAATTACTGTGCCCTCAGCCTCATTAAGCGTATAACCTAGGAACTCGGTACTACCGAATTCCGCTTTTATATCAAACCAACGCTGATCGGTTTTAGATTCACCGGAACCCAGCCATGATTGTCGTGCACGTTCTTTTTGCTGCTGCATATTTTGGTCAAACCCTGCATGATCAACCGAAATTTGACGATTTTTTAAGATATCTTCGGTTAAATCAAGCGGGAAGCCGTAAGTGTCGTATAATTTAAATGCTATTTCTCCTGATAATTTACTACCGCTTGTTAAGGTTTTTACTTCTTCATCAAGTAATTTTAGACCACGTTCTAGGGTAGTTTTAAATCTAATTTCCTCTTGCTCTAAAATACTAGCAGTAAATCCTTCTGCTCTTTTTAGCTCAGGATAAGCATCACCCATTAAATCTACTAACTTCGGCAATAACTTATATATTAGCGGTTCTTTGCTACCGAGTATATGTGCATGTCTCATAGATCTACGCATAATGCGTCGTAAAACGTAGCCCCTTCCTTCATTTGATGGCATTATCCCGTCGGCAATTAAAAAGGCTGCTGCTCGCAAGTGATCGGCAATTACTCGGTATGAAAACTTAGCTTCACCTTCGACCTTAACTTTTACTATATTTTCAGTGAAACTTATTATTTCTTTAAATAAATCTATATCGTAATTATTATTTACATTTTGCATTACGGCGGTGATGCGTTCAAGCCCCATGCCGGTATCGATCGATTGTTGCGGTAGCGGAATTCTAGTATCTTTATTTATCTGTTCATATTGCATAAATACCATATTCCAAATTTCAATAAAACGATCGCCGTCTTCATCTTTAGTACCAGGTAAACCGCCTTTTACTTCTTCCCCGTGGTCATAAAAAATTTCGGAACATGGGCCGCACGGACCAGTATCGCCCATCGACCAAAAATTATCATTTGTTTTAATTCTAATAATTCTCTCATCGCTTAAATTAGCTATTTTCTGCCAATATAAAGCTGCCTCATCGTCAGTATGGAAAACCGTTACATATAGCTTTTCTTTAGGTAATTCAAATTCTTTTGTTAGAAGATTCCAAGCATAATATATAGCTTGTTCTTTAAAATAATCACCGAAAGAAAAATTACCTAGCATTTCAAAAAATGTATGATGTCTTGCAGTATAGCCGACATTTTCAAGGTCGTTATGTTTGCCGCCGGCTCTAAGTGATTTCTGACTAGTCACGGCTGTTTTATAAGCTCTTTTTTCTTGTCCGGTAAAGACGTTTTTAAACTGCACCATACCGGAATTAACAAACATAAGGCTGGGGTCATTGTGAGGAATCAACGAACTAGCCGGTACATGAGTATGATTATTAGCAGTAAAGTAACTTATAAATTTACTTCTAACTTCTTCGGTGGTAAATTTAGTCATAATAAGATATTATTGAATATGCCTTTTGGGTATTTTTGATGTCATTCTAGCACGGCATTGGCGTTGCTTTCAGAATTGTCATTGTGAGCTGCATAAGGCATTGTCGCCTGGCTCGAATTTTTGTAAAGCGTACGGTGTCATACCGTGGCTTGACCCTGTGTTGTACGAACGTTAAAGAAAAGGCTGTGTCATGCCGTGACTTGATCACGGCATCCAGAAAAATAAAGCAGTATTAGGCTTATTTTAGAGTCTTTTTATGACATTATAGAC
>JAJIYK010000005.1 GCA_020881235.1 Rickettsia endosymbiont of Oxypoda opaca
AATATGGTCGTACCGGCGTTTATCATATTCAAGAAGTCATGAAAATGGTAAATAACCAGGCACAAAGTCGAGTAGAGGAGGTTATGAACGGGAAAATTATACTTGATAATTTACCTGCTACTAACTGGCATAAAAGAGGTTAGGAGTTATTTTCGGATTATCAAAATTTTGGTGATGTAGGAGTGTATGATATGTTCTTGCATAAACAGGATCGTGCTTATTCCGTGCCTGAATTATATGAATTTGTCCAAGATGCGGGTTTAAATTTTGTCGATTATCTTGATCCGGTAGAAAAATTATTACTAAGACCTGAAAATTATATTAACGACTTCTCGTTATTACAAAAAATTAAGAAGATGGATAAAATAACCCAGCAGGCAATTAGCGAGATAATTACCGGAAATATTATAAAGCATTCTTTTTATGTCTCTAATCAAAAAGATAGTGTAGCCACTATTGATGACCTTGATAACGTGCCTTATTTCTATAATATTGCCAATTTTGCTAAGCAAGTTTTTGATTATCTAGAAGCTAATCCAGCGTTGGTAAATAACAGTGTTAATTTTACGGTAAATAACGGCGTATTAAAAAACGTCAATATATCAGTTTCCGTATTTGCTTATACTAAATATATTTTTAAATATATAGCAGAAGAGAAGAGTTTAAGGGAAATATTTGATGTTATCCGTGAAGAATTAAAGCAAGAAATAACTAATGAAGCATTATTAAATGAGGTTAGAAATATTTTTACCCCATTATTTGAAGCAAATATTTTATTATTAAAATCAAAGAAACTGTAGTAAATTGCAGTATTGTTGAATGATTAACAAGCATATAGAGTCCTTGCGAAGGTTATTTATAGAACTCGGTATAAACGGCTACGTTATCCCCTCTAACGATAAATATATGAGTGAATACGTGCCGGAATATGCTAAAAGGCTTGAGTATATAACAGGTTTTACGGGTTCAAACGGGCTAGCGGTAATATACGAAGATACGGCTTTATTTTTTACCGACGGTAGGTATTTAGAGCAAAGTGCTAGAGAGCTTGATCTAAGTATTTTTCAAATTTTCGACCTCAAAGACATATCTTTATTTCCTTGGGAAAGTTATATAAAAGAAAATGCTATAATAGGTTACGATCCTGAACTTTTTACTTATCCGCTAAAATCTAGACTTTTCGGGTCTTTAAAGTCACCTTTACATAAAATTTTCGGTAATTTAGTCAATCAGATTTGGGAAAATCAGCCGCAAGAACCGGCTTCTAAAGTTTATTTACACGATATTGCCTTTGCCGGTAGTTCTCATAAGGCAAAAATAGAGAAATGCCGGAAAGTTTTAACAGAAAATTTGGCAGATACAATTATTATTACCGATGCAAGTTCTATATGTTGGTTGTTGAATCTGCGAGCGAGTGACGTTGCTTATTCTCCTTTAATGTTTTCTCTAGTAATACTGACTCATTCGCAACTATATTTATTTATAAATCCTGCAAGAGTTGGCAAGGAAATTATTGCTGCCCGTCCCGAAATAACAATTTTACCGGAAAATGAGTTTGAAAATATCTTATTAAAAGATAGCCAAAAAATCCTAGTTGACGATAGTTTTTTATCGATTCATATAATGGATTTAATAGTTGGTAAAGAGGTTAAGAAAACCCTGAATCCTTGTCAGCTACTTAAAGCTTGTAAAAATGCGATAGAAATCCGACATGCAGTTAATTTTCATGTTAGCGATGCGGTGGCATTATGCGAGTTTTTTGCCGAGCTTGAAGGCATAAATAATTTACATGAGCTTACGGAGTATGATTTAGCGGAAAAATTGACCGACTATAGAAGTAGCCAAGGCGGCTATATAAGTGATAGTTTTCCGACCATTTGCGGCTTTAAAGAAAATAGTGCCGTTATTCATTATCATGCCGATCAAAAACACGTAAAGAAAATAGCAGGGGACGGCATTTTACTAATTGATTCCGGCGGGCAGTATCAAGGTTGTACGACCGATATAACTCGGACTATTGTAATAGGTGTACCGACAAGTGAACAAAAGAAACGTTATACGCAAGTTTTGAAAGGGCATATTGCTCTAGCAAATGCAAAATTTCCCAAAGATAAAATTACAGGTAGCAATCTTGACATACTAGCACGGCAATATTTATGGCAGGACCATTTGGATTATCCACACGGCACCGGTCACGGAGTCGGCAGCTTCTTAAGTGTTCACGAAGGACCGCAAAGTATAAACTTACATAATCAAATTATTTTGCAGCCCGGGATGATTTTGTCTAATGAACCGGGCTATTATATACCGGGTGAATTCGGTATCAGAATAGAAAATTTGATGTATGTTAAAGAAAATAATAATTGGCTAGAGTTTGAAACTTTAACCTTAGTACCTTACGCTAAAGAATTAGTTGAGTTCTCTATATTAAATATCGACGAAATAAATTATATAAAACAATATTACCAAAAAATTAAATCTAAAATTTATTCTTTATTGTCTACAAAGACTAAGACATGGTTAGATAAACAAATAAAATTTTTCTTAGAATAATAATTATTATATTTGACTGTCACCGTATTTATTGCTATAAATCATTCAAAAAACCCCGTCATTGCGAAGACAGGTCTTGTTGCATGGATCATAATATGGTTATTATAAGTATGGTGTCATACCGTGACTTGATCACGGTATCCAGAAAAAACCTTAGTAAAAAAGACTGGATGCCGTGATCAAGGAACTAGAATGACAAAAACTGGATGGCCACGACGCCAAAAGGCGTCTCGCCATGACGGGTTAGGTATCCATGCAACAATGCTAGCCATGAAGCGGCGGCAATTCGGAATTTAATGAGAATGCCAAAAAGCTTATATAAATGGTAAGTTTAGCATTCTAATATATTTAACCGGATTGCTGCATTGAGACTAATGTCTCTTCTTGCAATAACGGTAATTAAATGGGGCGTAGCCAAGCGGTAAGGCAACGGTTTTTGATATCGTCATTCGGAGGTTCGATCCCTCCCGCCCCAGCCATTCGCCTCTTGAAGGACAAATTTACGAAGCTATTAAATGGCGGACGTAGATTATAATCAAGTTTCTCGTTGCTCAATGTTAAGTTCGCAAATACTAAATTTATTAAACCCCTTTTTTCTGCAATAGTCGAACAGCTAAAGGTCTGAAGAACGTTGGAGGCAAGACTTGCTAAGGAAATTAGCATGTTTATAAACTCATCATCTGCTTTATGGTGCGTTTCGATTTCTCTAATGATCACTTCTTTTTTTTGTATTAATTGTAAGTGTTTCTCTTCATGTGTTGTTTTGTCTAATTCACCATCAAGGTATAAATCCATTAGCCTATCTATACGTGTTTTTACTTTTGTGTCTTCCGCATATAACACACTTAATCGTTGCTTATGAAAATCCTTGTACTACTAATCTTGTGTCTATAACCTTATAAACTAAACGATAACCTACAGTGCGAAGTTTAATTTTATAACAATCTGGCATTTATGCAGGATACAAAAAATTATCAGGCTTAGTAAAACGCCGCCGACTAGAGCGAGCAGTGTTTTTAGGTGAAATGGATTTATCTTTGCTGAGCGGAAAAGTACAACAAGAGAAATAGACATGCAGAAAGTTAAATTAATTTAATGTTCTATTTCAAATTATTTGAGAATTATTATAAATAATAAGGTTAAAAAAATATGCCCTGTTGCAATTTATTACTTTAAATTTTCAATAGAAAATGTTATAAGGATTAATCTAATAAATTTGGGTTAATTTTTGTGGAAGATATTAATTGCTGGGAAGAAAAGTTTGAGATGTGCGGTTATGCCGCAAAGCTATTGGATAAAATTACCTATTTAAACAGGTTGGTAAAACACCCGATAGATATTAGAGAAGTTAAAAAGGGCATTTACTACGCACGGAAATATCACGGCACACAAATGCGGCAATCAGGCGATCCATATTACTCCCATCCGATAGAAGTGGCTTATTTGTTAGCTGAGTTTACAGCGGTTGAAGCTCCTAAGCTTTTCATCCCTAGTATGTTAAATGCTGCTTTATTACATGATACGATAGAGGATACGCCGCTTACGGAAGATGATATCGCCAAGATTTTTGATAGAAATATAGCAAGTCATGTAGAAGGCTTAACTCGTGTCAAACCCTATGGCAAAATCAGCGTTGAGGAAAGCGTAAATTTATTAATTATGCAAAAACAACATGATACCGCACTTATAAAAATCTTTGATCGAGTACATAATATACAAACATTAGGAGCTAAATCTCCGGAAAAGGCAAAAAAAATTAGAGAAGAAACTTTAAGAACTTTTATATCTCTTTCCATCTATCTAAAAATAAAAATTCCAAAAATATTTTTAGAAGAGCTAAGAAGTGAGCCAGTAAGACAAAGTTTTTTATCTAAGCAAGAGAAGCTTTTGTTTGAGGATAATTATGTGCTTCTTGCTCCAACTTTTGAAAATGATTTATTCCCCAGATATACCCAATACCTGTAGGAATGATAATTATTATCAGCCCCCAAGCCCATGAGTTAAAATAATTAATTAAATATACTAACCCGAAAGAAGTTACCGCATACATTAAGGCATGAGATATAGCAAAAGCAAAACTGGCGTAAGTAAAACGCTTAAAAATTGGAAAATGAACAAGAAACACTGGTAAGGCTGGAGTATCACCAAACCCAAATACAATAACAAAAGATTGAATTATAAACAATTGAAATGGGGTACTAGCTGGGTTATGATAAACAGTATTATACAACAAATACAAGAAAAAGAGAGAGAAAATCATTGTTCTTACTCTAATAATTTTTAACGGATGAACTTTATAAGAAGCATATGCAAATAATAAAAGAGCAAGAAACTTTACAACAGAAACAAGAAAATTATGGTAAATAACTTCAGCACTAGTATAACCAAACAAGTTTTTAAGAATGTTACCGCAATGAACAAATACAAAGTAAAAACAAGCCGGCCATGCAGAGTATATTAGAAATAAAGCTAATGCTGTTTTTTTATTAACCTTTTCATTAACAATTTTGTCTTCTTTTAACATTTGTTCTGAATCAATATTATTATCCTCAAAAATTTTTTTCAAGCGACGTTTTGCATCAGCAAAATCTGGAGTTTCTCTAAGGGTTGTTCTTGCAACTGCACCGATTAAGGCTATTGTAAGACCAAACCAAAATGCTAGACGCCAATTAAAACCATAAGAAGTAAATAGTGCAGCTATACCTAAAGTGCACTTCCTCCTAAAGTAGAGCCAATTGCTATTGTACATACTGTTGGATATCTTATAGGAGGTTCAGTAATTTCAGTCAAATAAAGAGAAGCCCCTACTACTTCACCAACTGATGAAATACCTTGTATAGCACGACATATAGTTAATAAGTATGCTGCTTTTACCCCTATTACAGAATAAGGAGAAAGGTTAGCAATAATAAAACATGAAAATGCCATCATCGCGGTTGTGATAATAATTGTAGATTTACGTCCTATATTATCACCAATCCAGCCAAATACTAATGCTCCAATCGGTCTAAAAACAAACGTCGAGCAAAAAGCAGCAGCCGAATAAACAGCAGCTGTATGAGGATCACCTTGAGGAAAAAATAATTCATTAAGTACCACTGCCATATGAACGTACAGCATTAAATCAAAATACTCAAGAAAAGTACCGATGGATAATAATCCAACAGCTTTTTTTTGTTCTTTTGTTAAGCTCCTTTGCTCTTTCTCATATCCTAACTCATGTTACGCAGTGAAGGTTGCAAGAAGTGTAAAATTAATATAAGAAATGAGGAGATAAACAATAATCACGGAAATAAGAATTGAAAGAAAAATTACTTGATATTTATACAGATTATTTGATTAGCCAAAATAAG
>JAJIYK010000006.1 GCA_020881235.1 Rickettsia endosymbiont of Oxypoda opaca
AGTGTACGAACGTTAAAGAAAAGGCTGTGTCATACCGTGGCTTGACCACGGTATCCAGAAAAATAAAGCCATATTAGGCTTATTTTAGAGTTTTTTTATGACATTATAGACTGGATTCCGTGGTCGTAGCCACGGAATGACAGAATTTTTACCTCTTTATTTAAACGTTCGTACAACACAGGGCTTGACCACGGTATCCAGAAAAAACCTTAATAAAAAGACTGGATGCCGTGATCAAGGAACTAGAATGACACCGTATGCTTTGCAAAAATTCGAGCCTCCTGGCAATGATGATTCCAATACCCATATAGGTATTGCTAGCACATATAATCTCATAAAAAGTATAAAGGCTATAACTCTCTGTGTGGCTTTAGCACTGATTTTTTGTTGCCGAAAATATTTATTGTGGAAAATAGATTAGCCAGAGATTGCGGTTTTTTTAAATTACGTTTATAAGGCTTGCCGGTCACGAGAGTATAGTTTGTAATCAGCGATGGTATAACCTCGTTATAATATATTTTATAAAGGTCTTGCATAGTCGCCATTGTCGTTAAATAACCCCACTTCATCACTTGTTGCGGAACTCTAGCTAGTGCTTCAATACAAGCGATAGCCTCTTCAATTTCCAGATTTTTATTTTTATAAACATCTGCCATCGGGGATAAGTTAGCTTGCATATCCTTAAACATTGCTTCAATCATTAATCCCATATATTGATCGCTTTTGAATTTTCTAATAAAAATTAGCTTATGTTTATCGGCATAATTTAAAAGCTGATATTTATATATAAAAATCATTAATTTGATCCAATAAATTTTTAAACCGTAAATATTATTTTTATGATAAAATTTAAGTTTTGTTTCATATTGGATTTGTTTGTTCATACCGGCTTTAAGCAATTTATGAAGTAAAGCGTTACAATTTATTATATCGTCTTTCCTGCTTTGGCGAGCCGCAGGAGTTGCTTTCGTACCGGAAAAATTAGCGGAATGGCGACCGACTTGCCGCCCCAAATTATCACGTTTTATATCGGCAAAATGACCGAGCTCCTGAGCTGCTATAATTTGCAGCCTTGCAACTGCCGACCAACCGTTGCCGTAAGTCGGATGGTCTTTATTTGTCTCGGCAAATGGATTCCCACCACATGAGACAAAAATAGCAACGTCTTTACCGTTAGTACTTTGCATACCGCTATTAGAACCGGCACGCTGCCAATCGACAATATCCATCATGTCGCCGATATTATGGGAGTAAGTAATAAATACCTCAACTTTGTCATATAATAGCCATTTTATTACGATCGGGTGAGCCGATTGGACGAAAATTCGGGTTAATTTTTCTGTAACCTCTTTATTTACGGGGCGTAATTTATGTATTTGTTTTTTTAAATCGGCAAAAATCGATGCCATTTTTTTATCGGAAATTGAATTTTTATATAGAGCTTTAAAAAAATTAATAGTAGAGGGGATTAAAGCCGGCGAGGTTAATTCCTCTTTACTAACCATTAAACTAATATTAAATGCGGGATCGGAAAATCTTGCGAAATTACAACAATCATCCGTATCTATCCGTAGCTTTCCCGACTTAATCAATTGCTGTGCTAATAATTCATATTCTATTTGCATATCCTCGGCATAAATAGCAGGCACACGGTCAAGAATGTGATATATCGAACTCATAATTAGCTTTGAACAAAGTTATTTAAAACTTAACACACTTATTAATTTATGATACAGCACTAAAAGTTATATAAAAACAAAATTCTAAATTAAATTTATTCTTTTATCATTAAACTATCGCTTCCTAGAGCACCTAGCCCCACAGCTCATTATTTAAATAAGATGGATACCCAAACGTCATGGCGAGCGACTGAAGGCATTGTTGCGTGGATCGAATTTTTGGTGTCATTCCTGCGAGGCGTTGTTGCGTGGATCATAATTTACCGTATTATGGTTATTACAAGTACGGTGTCATACCGTGGCTTGACCACGGTATCCAGAAAAAACCTTAATAAAAAGACTGGATGCCGTGATCAAGGAACTAGAATGACACCGTACGCTTTGCAAAAACTCGATCCAGGCAACAACGCCACCACGCCACCACAACGGTTTGGGTATCTACCGTCTTAAAAGTCAAAGTTAATATTCTCAAATCTAATTATTGCTACCTAAAATAACCTCCTATTTTTTACACTGATTTTTTGTCTTACCTCTTCTATTAATGTTGCTTATGTATTACATAAACCAATTACCTTTGGAGGGATGAATGAAAATAAAGCAGATATTTCAAGACAGTAGTAATAACTTAGCAAAATTTTGGAGCTATATGAATAAGCTAGGAGTAAATGACAGTTACCCTAAGGATATTCATCAAATACTACAATCACAGGAAAAAAAGTGGTCAGATGTTGAAGAAAATAATCCAAAAACAGAAAATTTTTCTCAGGGATTACATTCTAGGAATGTTCGTGCAACTTCAGCTCATACATTAGAAGAATATTTCAATAATAATGGACATGGGTTTAAAGCTCCATATGTTATACGAAATATTAATTCCTGTAATTTTGATGTAATGCTCTATTCAGGAAAATTAAATCCTGATAAATTACTGAAAATTAAACAAGGTATTACAAAAGCATTCAAAGAAATGATAAGTCAAAGAATAGACGAGATTTCACCCGAAACAAAGACTATAAAGTTATATATATTTAATAATAGTGATGATTATAAGCATTATGGTAGTAAATTTGGACTAGGTTTGGGAAATGAAGGTGGAAAACATTATTATATAGGACAAAATGACGTTTTTTCTCAAATATATGTTTACCAAGACGGGAATGTTTATAATTTAGTACATGAGATTGTTCATGCTACCATTGCATATATTACGCTTAATAAAGGAATACCTACTGTGATAAATGAAGGTATTGCAGAGAAAATTCAATATAATTCAGATGAAGGTTCTACTGCTCAAGGTGTAAGCATAGATGCTACTAGAAAGCAATTGATAGGGGATTATGACTTAAGTAAAATGCTTAGCTTGGAATATTCTAATGACCCTGCACAAAATGCATTAGTATATAGGGTAGGACATGCTTTAACAATGTATTTTGACTGGCAAAATCCGGAAATATTAAAAAGTTATTTGCTAGCGGTAAGAAACAGTAAAGATGGAGATATAGATCATGCGAATCGGATTTTATATCAAAATTATGACAATGAAAAGTTTAAAACTTTCTTATTTGAGCATAGTACTGAAACTGAAATGAAAAACATTAATGCTTTAAAAGTAGAACGTGGGGAGAAACTAGCTACACTACAAGAGCTTGTAGGAAGTCAATATGAAAATGTTACTTATTATGAAGCAAATATAAAAACAATGGATAGAATGGAAATAGTTGGTAAATTTTCTCCAGTTTATCATAGTTCTACAGGAAATACTGTACGTATTACAAGTGCAGATATGCAAAGTTATTTTGACCTATCACAGCAATATAACTTTATGAAGGTCGTAAGGCATGGAGGCGAACTAAAATTAACTTATTGCGATAGGGATGGTCATGAATATAAGGATTCACAAGAGTATCAAAATCAAGCCAATCACATAAGGGATCACTATAGGAGTGATATAGATTATCAAAATATACTAGAGAAATTAACATATTTTGGTCTAAATTCTGTACGCAATGTAAAGGGGCAGGAGTTCTTAAGTTATTTGAAAGAAGGTGCGATATTTTCACTAACGGCACTTGGTGTACATGAAGCAAAGAGTATTAGTGGAATATCGATATATAGTAATGGAGTAAAAATAGGAGAACTATCCGGTGATACTAGTTATGTGAAAGTGATCGAAAATGATGAATTTATTGTGCATGATGATCGCTTAATGAATATGCATATAATATTTGAGGAGGCTTATGTTGCTGTTAGGAAGGAAAATCAGGGATATAAAATATCTTTTATAGATGGTAGGAAAGTCGAGGCAGATCAATATTTTGATACACCGCATATTCATCTAAATCCATTATTTGATCCAAGCATTAATAATATCGAACCGAGTAGAGTTACTACGGAAATTTTACTAAGAGATGCTACGATTTTAGATCATGCAGATTCAGAAACGTCTAAGTATTCTTCAAATCATACAGCTTATAAACCTATAATAGAGAAAGGTAAATTACTAGATGATAAGGGAACTGAGCGAGAAATAGATGATGTATATGAGGCAAATACAGTATATTTAGGGAATGTAATAGATACATTTAGGAATATTGGATTTTCAATATCAGAGTCTAATGATTTATTTATATCTGAACATGGCAAGGGGATGAGGTATCAATTGCCAAAGGATATTACCCATCTTAAGCTAATTAAACTTGTAGGTAACGATGGTACTATAATAAATAGATTGGTTCCTACAACTCAGGATGGTAAAGAGTTTCCTGACGGTATGCCTAATATACCGGATGAATATAGATTGATTGATCCTATATTTGCCCACAAATATGAAAAAGAAGATCATTCACATCAACATGTTACTATAGGGTTGATTAATTTTGATCAATATGCAACTAATGACCTTTTTAAGATAAAATATGATCCTGAAGATTATCATATAAAAAAAGATCAGGAAGGTAACATATTAAGAGCAAGTAGTAGCACAACATATATAACAAAAGTGAAATTATATGATCAAAGCGGCGAGCAGGAATTAGGTATATTATCTAATGATTTTCATCAATTTAAAGGTAAGGTGTTTATCTCTTTTGATTATAATTATAGTTATAGAGACTTTTTGATGTCTTATGCTCCAAAGATTACATATAAAACCCTTGCAGATGGAACTAAAGTAGGAGTTTTTGAGCAAAGTGAAAGTGATATAAGCAATAATAATTACCAAGACTATAAGAGAGTAGCAATTAGTCAGGACAGTATTAAGTTTCCTATACAAAGTGAGGCTATAACTCCAGAAGGGCAATATCCAATATATCTTGATCAGAATCCTTCTAGTATAATTGGCAGTAATCCTACACCAAATCCTTTTAATATAGCAATCACTACATTATCAGCTGAAAATAATAATACTGGAATAGGTATAAATGCGTATGCTGCTGTTGGTGTAGGTACACTAATTGGCGGTACTATTGCTGCTGCATATAAGTTATATTGTTATTTTAAAAAGAAACCTAAAGAGAATGATGAGACGGATAGTTTTATGTCGTTTAAAGAGAATGACGAGACTGATAGTTTTATATCGTTAGATTCGCTATCAGTTGACAATGAAATTAACCCCAATTTTACTGCTAACCCTAATACTCAGTATCAAAGACTGCTCACTTTCAAGCCTGACACTCATAACATACGGGAAGAAGATACTTGTAGTGTTTTATATGCCGTAAAACCAGATACTGTAGTAGAAGTTGATCTTAGTGGACTACCACCTTCACCGTCTGACTTGTAATATAATAAATAAGAGGTCCAAAAGAGTTTTAAGTATGCATATAAGTATTAATTTTGAAGCGTTTAAGCCACGCTTCATTTTTTTATCGTACAACGTGAAATTTCTTATTGACTTTCAACGAAAAAAATATAATTTCTTTACATTTAATTAAAATCTTAAGGAGATGTTAAGTTATCAAGCTGAACAAAGGAGCTTAACAACAGAACAAAAGCAGGCTGTAAGTATATTGTCTATAGGTACTTTCCTTGAGTATTTTGATCTAATGCTTTATGTCCATATGTCGGTACTTCTAAATGAGTTGTTTTTCCCTGAAACCGATCCTTATACGACTTCTCTTATTTCAGCGGCGGTTTTTTGCTCCACATTTGTTTTTAGACCAATTGGTGCACTTATCTTTGGCTATATAGGAGATAAACACGGTAGGAAAACCACGGTCGTTATAACAACAATGATGATGGCAATGTCTTGCGTCGCAATGGCATTGATGCCGACTTATGCAAAAAAGGGAATTATAGCTACCATTGCGGTAATAATTTGCCGTATCGTGCAAGGGCTTTCTTGCATGGGAGAGGTAATAGGTACGGAAATTTACTTAACTGAAAGCACCAAACCACCTATACAATATCCCGTAGTAGCACTAGCAACTGTTTTTGCTACTGTTGGAACATTTGCTGCTTTAGGAGTTGCGTCTATGGTTATATCATTCGGGTTTAACTGGCGAACCGCCTTTTGGATCGGTGCCATAATTGCCGTTATAGGAACTGTAGCACGAAAAGCTTTGCGTGAAACACCGGAGTTTGTAGATGCAAAGCTTCGGTTACGGAAAATTTTTGAAAAAGCCAATAGAGACCCAAAAATATTAGAAAACAATCCTCTTTGGAAAGAAAAAATAAATAAAAAAACAGCGATAGCATTGTTTATAATGGATTGTGGTTGGCCAATATCTTTTTATTTTGCTTATATCCATTGTGGTGAAATTCTTAAAACTTCATTTAATTATACCCCTGAACAGGTTATTCAACAAAATTTTAATTTATCTATAGTAGAGTTAATTAGTATTCTTACATTTGCAGGTTTAAGTTATAAAATATATCCTTTAAAACTCTTAAGGGTGTTATTAGGAATGTTTACTATTACTACTTTAGCATGCCCATATTTGTTAGATCGTGCAACCACTCCTTTTCATATATTTATAATTCAAGCATTTATTATGGCATTTGCTCTCAATGTTATGCCAGCTGTACCAAATTGTTTCAGGCATATTCCTGTTTTTAAGCGTTTTACTTATGTTACTTTTGCGTATGCGTTGTCAATGGCTTGTATGCATATAATCAGCTCTTTTGGTCTTATCCATTTGACAGAGTTTTTTGGTAACTGGGGATTGTGGATTATTATGATTCCAACAAGTATTGGGTTTGGATTTGGTATACTTCATTTTGAAAAATTGGAGAAAGAAGCGGGGCTTTATCCTCTAAAATCAGCGAATGGTTATTCTCCGGTTGTTGCTTAAGAGCTAAATATTGATAACAAATTTGTCTTAACATATAAGAAATATCTTTTAATTCAAGATATTCTGCCAAGATTACAAAGTAATCAAAAGTTTCTTCTATAATTTTTCTAGCTTTTTCGGGAGATTTTGCCCCTAGTGTTTGTATATTATGTACTCGATCAAAGATTTTTATAAGTGCCGTATCATAACTTTTTTGCATAATTAATAAGTTTAAACTTTCCTTGGCACTGATCTTTCCATATGGCTTAACCCGTGTTAAATCTTCAACCCGACTAGCTATACTTTTATCAAAAATCTTTGTAATTCCGTCTGCTGTAAGCGTTGTATCTTCAATTGTATCATGAAGTAAGCTAGTAACAATCATATTACTTGTAAAAAATTGTGTTTTTCTATTAGCCGTAAACTCGGCTAACAAATAAGCAACTTCTATCGGATGGGAGTAATACGGGTCGCCTGATTGTCGCATTTGTACGCCGTGATATTTTCGAGCGTAATAAATACCCTTTTTAACTTCTCTAATATCTATTGGATGTTTTACTAACCTGTTTAAATAGGTAATTTTATTCAATAGCCTTGTGGCATAACAGCACATCTCAAACTTTTCTTCCCAGCAATGGATATCTTCCATAAAAATTAACCTAAATTGTTAGATTAATCTTTATAACATTTTCTATTAATAATTTAAAGTAATAAATTGTAAGAGAACATATTTTTAATCTTACAATTTATAACAATTCTTAAATAAGTAAAAATAAAACATTAAGTTAATTTAACTTTTTTACTAGTTTTTGAGCGGACATTTAACGTAACATCAATTATTGCCAAGCTTCGTCATTGCGAGGCACTAAAATCTTCTTGAAACGGCATAAAATTTGATGTAAATGTTATAACGCTTGAAGTTAAACTGATAATGTTATAAAATGATAGTAAGCTTTAAATGCAAACACACTGAGAAATTGCACAATAGAGAGTTAGTTAAACGATTTGAAGCCTTTGCAGAAACTGCACGTAAAAAATTATATATGTTACACACTACTGTTGAGCTAGAAGATTTACGTATACCGCCTTCAAATCGTTTAGAAGCTCTCAAAGGTGATCGTAAACATCAATATAGTATTCGTATTAATATACAATGGCGTATATGTTTTACTTGGCATGACGGAAATGCCCATGATGTTGAAATTGTTGATTATCATTAAATTAATAAGGTTTAGATTTATGACAAAAAAATTGCCTCCTATATCACCCGGTCAAATTCTTTTAGAGGAATTTATGCAGCCTTTGGATATTAGCCAAAGTAGACTTGCTCGTGATATTGATGTACCTGTTACCCGTATAAATAATATAATCAAACATCATCGCTCTATTACAGCTGATACAGCTTTGCGCTTAGGAAAATATTTTAATGTAAATCCTCGTTGGTGGATGAATATGCAAAATCAATATGATTTAGAGCTAGCACAGGATCACGGTTGGCAAGCAACATCTCAAAGGATACGTACTTTATCGTATGCTAGTTAAAAGTTCTACTTCCTAGCCACGGCAAACGACTCCACATGCCTAATAGCAATGTCGATATCTTGCATAAGCCTTATACGGATGCCGCCGCTAGTACCTAAAGCGTACGGGTCAACTAATACGTCAAGTACGCCCCATTGCCCAATGATTAAATCGGCAAAATTACCGAATAACAAAGTATCTGCCGGCATTTAGTTTGTAGTGCGGTGTTGTCCGCATGGCTCGAGAAATCAGTGTGTTATCCCGCAACTTGATCGCATAATTGTTGAAAGTGAGAAAGTAGTAATTAAGTTATTACAATTTTTTACTACTAGAGAAAGAAATAATCATAATATTGCGATATTATTAGTAGTAATAATCGGTCATCTAACATACATTTTACTAAAATTAGGAAGAGTGCAGACTTTGGCGGAGAGGAGGGGATTTGAACCCCTGACACGTTGCCGTGAACACGCTTTCCAGGCGAGCGCCTTAAACCACTCGGCCACCTCTCCAAAAGAAAAAATCGTTATTACGAGGAAGATTGTTGTGTGGATAGTTAAAAATATCTTCAATGTCACTCTTAACTGCGGCGAGCGTTGTTGCATGGCTCGAGAAATTAATAAAAACCCCGTCATGGCGAAGCCACGAAGTGGCTGTGACTATCCAGAAAATCATAGTCATCCTGAATTTATTTCAGGATATTTTTCAAGAGATGCTGAAACGAGTTCAGCATGACAAAAACTGGATGGCCACGGCGTCAAGAGACGCCTCGCCATGACGGTTTGGGTATCCCCATGCAATAACGCCCGCAAGCAGGAATGACATCAGGAATATCTTATCGTTTTATGCAAATAATACCGGCTTGCAATAACGAGGTTTTTTACTTTTTATGCAAAAATATATTATTTGCTTCTTCTAATTCTTCTTGAGTATTAACTCCTATAATCAAATTATAATCTTCTGATAATAAATAAGATACACTCCCGGCATAATCTGCACATATTCTAACTATTTCTGTAAGATAAAACTCTTTTCCGCCTATTTTAAATTCAAATTCCGGTAAATAGGTTTTTAACACCTCTGGAGCAAATGCCATTATACCGGAGTTACAATGCGTAATTTTTTTTTCTTCCTCAGTAGCATTTTTAAATTCAACTATTTCTAAAAAGTTATTTCTATCATCGGTAATTATCCGTCCACACTGTGCCGGATCGTCTCTTTCAAAGCTTAAGGTTGTGATGACTGAATTAGTTACTTCCAAATGATTAATTAGCTCTTCAATAACCTTAGGCGTAATTAACGGATGATCACCGTATAATACTATTGTTATTTTATTATCATCAATCAAATTTAAAGCGGAATATACTGCGTGAGCCGTACCGAGTGGCTCTTTTTGCAGCACAAATCGGCATATGTCTTTATAAGGTGCTAAATATTTTTTTAATTGTTCCGAGTAAACAAGAATAATATCATTAGTTACTTGAGCTGCATTCTTTAGTACCATTTCAAGCATTGGGGTATTTCCAACCTTATGCATTACTTTAGGCAAATCCGATTTCATTCGGCTGCCGTTGCCGGCAGCTAAAATAATTATTTGAACCCTATTAACTTCTTTACCCATTAGCCTCCTTGAAGAATTTCATAAATATTATCTGATAGTTCATAGTTACCGAAAACTCTTTGAACGTCATCGCTTTCTTCTAAAATCTCAATTAACTTTAATAGTTTTTCGGCTCTTTCGGTGTCGTCAATAATTACGGTATTTAACGGCATCCATCCGATATACGATTCTTCAGGTACCCCGTATTTATTAGTTAAATATTCAAGGATATGAGAAAAATTTTCAATATCGGTATAAATAGAGTGAAATTCCTCATCGGAATTTACGTCATTTGCACCGGCTTCGATTGCTATTTCCAATATTTCTTCAATAGAGGCAATATTTAGCGGATATTGTATAACGCCCAGATGATTAAATAAATAACTCACGCTACCGGTTTCCCCGAGATTGCCGCCATATTTAGTGAAGGCTGAACGCACTTCGGCAGCCGTGCGGTTTTTATTATCGGTTAAGGCTTCGACTATTATCGCAATACCGCCGGGAGCAAAACCCTCATAACGTATTTCGGTATAATTCTCGGCATTAGCTGAATCAGCTGCACTATTAATAGCTTTGTCTATTCTTTCCTTAGGTAAATTTTGACTGCGGGCTGAAGTCAAAGCACTTCTAAGACGTGGGTTGTTGTGCGGGTCGGCAGAACCTGCTTTAACGGCGGTGACTATCTCACGAATTAACTTGGTAAAAACCTTAGCCCTTTTTTTATCTTGAGCACCTTTACGATGTTGAATATTTTTAAACTTTGAGTGACCGGCCATTTCGCTATTCTTAAAATATAAGCAATATTAATTAACCTTGTTTTGCTTTAAATCTCTTGTTTTTTTTGTTTATTACAAAAACTTTTCCTCGTCTTTTAACTATTTGGCAATCTTTATCTCTTTTCTTCAAAGATTTTAATGAGCTTACAACTTTCATAACTAACCTATGTACATATATTATTATATTTACCAAAGATAATAAACATTTTTAACAAATCAGTCAATAATCAATTTACTTTTAAGAAAAGCTTTTAATGTTAATTTTTTTTGACAATGTATCAAACTAGTTTACTATGATTTAATGTTGGTACAAATTTTTATATCATTATTCTTATCTTTTCATTTGTTATCTGCAGTTTATGCTCTTGCCGATGTAGAAATTGCTGAATCTAACAAATGTTCAAAACTTTTTCCTTATTTTGAAAGGAAATTCAATATTCCTGCCAATACTTTACATTCAATAGCCCTAAAAGAATCAGGGAAAAAACATAAAGAAC
Source organism: Rickettsia endosymbiont of Oxypoda opaca (assembly GCA_020881235.1). Classification (GTDB taxonomy): domain Bacteria; phylum Pseudomonadota; class Alphaproteobacteria; order Rickettsiales; family Rickettsiaceae; genus Rickettsia. The sequence continues at coordinate 11,344 of JAJIYK010000006.1, forward strand.
ATAAAATTAGCGTAGTGTGGCCATGGACTGTCAATGTCGGGGGCAAAGGATATTATTTTAATACCAAAAAAGAAGCGGTAATATTTGTAAAAAAACAAATTATTAAAGGCAAAGAAAATATTGACGTGGGCTGTATGCAAATCAATCTTAAACACCATTTAGAGGCGTTTGATTCGCTTGATCAAGCATTTGATCCAGCTAAAAACGTTAAATACGGTGCTGAGTTCTTGCACTCAAAATATGAGCAGCTAGGAAGCTGGCATAAGGCTATTGCACATTATCATTCGGCTACCCATTCTTTGGGTAATAAATATAAGCAGGCTGTAGTAAAAATTGCTAGTAACATGGCGTTATATAAAGCTTCATTAAGTAATTACATCAATGATGGGGTAGTAGAAGACATAACCGCTATAAAAGAGAGCGAAAATTTTAGTAAACTTACTAACGATAGTAAGGCACAAAAAAAATCACTTTTTAGTGGTAATAAGAAATATCGAAGTAGTATTATGATACCTATGCCGGTAAAAATAAATTCTAATTCTTGAGGATATTATGACTATTAGAATAATAATATATTTTTTATTATTCTATACGGTTAGTGCTAACGCTAATCCTATTGAAGATGAGCAGCCTATAGTGCTTGAAGGCTTAAATGATCAAGCCGTAATAAAATTACCGTGGAATGAATGCACTGATATAACAGGTAATTCTTGTGAAAAAAAATTATCTTTTTCAGAAAAACAAATAAAAAAAGAAAAGAAAATTCATAAACAATACGAACAATATTATCTAAAATATAAAAATCCGGCTAATTTCTCCACCTATTTTTTTGCCGAAGAACCTGCTACTAAAACAGATTTAGTAATCTTGAATTTTTTAAAGTTTTATGAAGAGAATTATAATTATAAAGATAGCAATATTCATAATTATAAAGTTACTTCGCCGAATATTCATTTTAAAAGGCAGGAAGAATTTTTAAATAAAATGAAGGGACTCGATAACAAAATGCATCATCGACATTCTAAAAAAAAATACGATAGTGATATTTCTCTACCGTTATTTAAAAGCGATTAACGATAAGGCTACTAATATATTTGATCGAAATAAATTAAAAATTAACCGTAATAACGCTAAAGACGCTATTGATAAAAGTCTATTCATTAAACATTCGGCGGAAGATATAATTGAGCGGCTAAAAATAATTGACAAAGATTTTTGCCATATTTTAGATATCGGTTGTCGCACGGGCTATTTAACTAATTTATTAAAAACAAATTATCCGAATGCTAAAATTACCGTTACCGATATGTCGCCTTCGTTATTAGATTCTTTTACGCATGATTATAAATTATTAATCGATGAAGAAAAATTAGAATTTAGCGAATCTTCTTTTGATTTAATAACTTACTCTTTGGGGTTGCACTGGATAAATGATATACAAAAATTTTTATTTAATATTAGAAAATTCCTAAAACCCGACGGTATTTTTATCGGTAATTTTGTCGGCGGCGGCAGTTTTAAAAATTTACGTAATCGACTAATTGAAGTTGAGATAAGTACCGCTTATAATCATTCTCCTCATGTTTCGCCTTTCATCCATTTTGATCATATGCCTTTGTTATTGGCGGGTGCAGGTTTTCTAGAGGTGATTATTGATTATGAAAATATCGGCTTAGAGTTTGAAAGTCCGCTAGATTTAATGAGAGAAATAAAAAATATCGGTGAATCAAATGCCCTAATTCAACGCTCTCATTACGGTATTACCAAACAAATGCTTTTTTTACTTGCTAGTAAGAATATAAATATTTTTGCAGATCAAATTACTTTAGTTAGTTTTATTGCTTCGCCTATGAAGAATAGCATAAGGTTAAAGTTGGGGTGAAGTTGTTATGTGTACGAACGTTAAAGAAAAGGCTGTGTCATACCGTGGCTTGACCACGGTATCCAGGAAAAACCTTAATAAAGACTGGATGCCGTGATCAAGGAACTAGAATGACACCGTAGGCTTTACAAAAATTTGATCCATGCAACAACGTTTTCGATTACTCGCCATGACATTTTTTTTACAAACTTACAAAATCAAATTCAATTCTTGAAATATTTTGTGTATCTGCTACTTTTAAACTAATATTATATTACGGTAATTACATGCAAGAATTTGATTTAGTAGTAATAGGCAGCGGTCCTGCCGGTTATACAGGTAGCATTAGAGCAGCACAATTGGGCATGAAAGTAGCGTGCATCGAAAAAAACAGTACGCTTGGTGGGACGTGTTTAAATGTTGGGTGTATCCCGTCGAAAGCTTTATTAAATTCCTCGGAAAAATATGAAGAAGCGTTAAAACATTTTGCCGATATCGGTATTATGGCTGAAGTAAAGCTAGATTTATCAAAAATGTTAGCTAAAAAAGATAAAATAGTAACCGACTTAACGAAAGGCATAGAAAGCTTATTTGTTAAAAATAAAATTACTAGAATTGCCGGAAGTGCAACAATTATCTCGGCTAACACTATTGAAGTAAATAACGGTACAAGTAAAGAGCAAATTAACGCTAAAAATATTTTGATTGCTACCGGCTCAGATATAATTGAAATCCCCAATATTAAAATTGATGAGGAGTTTATAGTTTCTTCTACAGGAGCTTTAAAACTGCAAAAAGTACCTGAAAGCTTGATAGTAGTAGGCGGTGGGTATATCGGTTTAGAGCTTGGTTCGGTATGGCGACGGTTGGGTTCTAAAGTAACCGTAGTTGAATATGCACCTAGCATTGTGCCGGCATTGGACAAGGAAATAGCTACCCAATTTACTAAAATTTTGCAAAAACAAGGAATAGAATTTAAGCTTAATACTAAAGTAGCATCTGCCGAGAAGAAAGCCGGTAAGGTGATACTTTCAGTAGAGGAGAGCGGTACTACTCAAATACTTACTGCTGATGTGGTATTAATTGCCGTCGGTAGAAAAGCTTGTACGCAGAATTTAGGACTCGAGAAGCTGGGAATTACGGCAGATAAACAAGGGAGAATAGAGGTTAACGAACATTTTCAAACGTCAGTAGCAAATATTTACGCTGTCGGGGATGTAATAAAAGGTCCGATGCTTGCCCATAAAGCTGAAGAAGAAGCAGTAGCCGCCGTTGAAATTATGGCAGGACAAGCGGGGCATGTAAATTATAATTTAATTCCAAGTGTGATATATACTTCACCTGAAGTTGCAAGTATCGGTGAAACCGAAGAACAATTAAAAGAACAGGGTATTAATTATAAAATCGGCAAATTTCCGTTTTTAGCTAATAGCAGAGCAAGAGCTGTTGGTTCTACCGATGGGTTGGTAAAAATCCTTGCCGATAGCAAGACTGATAAAATACTCGGTGCGCATATTATCGGTCCTGATGCCGGCACCTTGATTGCCGAACTTGTGGCTTTTATGGAGTTTGGAGCAGCCGCTGAAGATATAGCAAGGACTTGCCATGCTCATCCTACTTTAAGCGAAGCGATAAAAGAAGCAGCATTAGCAGTAGATAAAAGAACTATTAATTTTTAGCGTTGTTGCATGGCTCAAATTTTTGATGTCATTCTAGTTCAGCATTGTTGCGTGACTCATAATTAAGTACGGTGTCATGCCGTGGCTTGACCACGGCATCCAGTCTTTTTATTAAGATTTTTTCTGGATACCGTGGTCAAGCCACGGTATGACATTGGAGTCATTTTCCGATCCATGCAACAATGCCGCAGTTAATATGGATAAGCTATTATATGGATAAACCCGCTTTACGATCTTATTTTAGAAATTTCTTAAGAAAAAATAAGGATAAAGTAACTTCTGAAGTAACTAGAAAGTTAATAATACATAAGCTTAATATATTAATAAATGAGTTAAGGGCAACAACAGTCGGAGTATATTACCCTATGTTACCTGAGATTAATATACTTGAAATAATTAAGTTGCATCCTGAGCTTATATTTTTCTTACCTAAAATTGTAAAAAACGAAATTAGTTATAGTCTATATACCAAGGATACAGAGTTAATATTAAATAGATTCAATATTTATGAACCAAAAGAGAAAGGGGATTACCAACCGGAATTACTCATTATGCCTGGACTTGCTTTTAGTAAAGATAAGCATAGATTAGGGCAAGGTTTCGGTTTTTTTGATCGTTATATAGATAAAAATAAAGATTTATTGACTATCGGAGTTTGCTTAAAAGAACAGTTAGTAGATACATTACCCGTAACACCTAACGACCGGAAACTTAATTTTATAGTTACTGATTAAAAAAATTACTATTATGAATGTTAAGTTTAAACTATTAATTATTTTCGGCATCTTTAAACTTTTCACAGCATCCTATGCTTATGCAGAAGTTACTACCACGCAAGATAAAATTCAAGAAACTTTTATTTATTTAGATAAAAAAGATTGGGCGAAAGCTGAAAAACTGACTAAAGAAATAAATAACACAGCCTTAACAAAAATCGTTCTTTCACAAAAATTTCTAGATAATAAATATTGTAATAATAACTTCAAAGAAGTAATAAAATTTTTACGGGATAATCCGAAATGGCCGCAAAATGGCTTATTGGAAATAAGGGCGGAAGAATATCTAAATCATGATACGGATAAAAAAATAATATTAGAATGGTTTAACAAAAATCCTCCGCTGACCGGTAAAGGCTATAAATTTTATGCGTTAGCTGCTAGTAAATTAGTGAAAGATCGGAAAATATTATTGCCGATTATTAAAACCGCATGGATATACGGCGATTTTAGCGACGCCGAAGAAAAAGAATATTATGTTAAGTGGCACAAATATTTAGATGTAGAAGATCATGTTCACAGAATCGATGAACATTTATGGAAATCGGATATTAGAGCGGCACAGCGAGCAATGCAATACGTAAATTCAGGATATCAAGCTTCTTTTAAAGCACAAATTGCTATAATAAATAACCCGCAATCGGCAGAAAAATTTTTTAAAACTGTCTCTGAAAAATATTATACTTCCGGTTTATTATTTCGTTATTTAGAAGCAAGAAAAAAAGAAAAACCTACTAATGAAGTCGTCGCTTTATTTAAAAAAGTAAAAAACGATAAAAAACATTTTGCTAAGTGGTGTCGCCTACAATCTTATTACGCACGAGAATTTATTGATTATAAGGACTTTGCTAATAGTTATAAAATTATTACCATTCCTTTTGCAAAATGCCCTGAAACGATAAGAGAACAAGAATGGCTTGCCGGTTGGTTGGCTTTAAGCTTCTTAAATAAACCCGATCAAGCTTTATTGCATTTTAATAAATTTATAAAGATAGTAAAAACCCCTATAAGCCTATCACGGGGCTATTACTGGCTTGCCAGAAGCTACGAAGCAAAAGGTGATCAAAAAACGTCTACTGAATTCTATAAGAAAGCTGCAAAATATTCTTGTACTTTTTATGGGCAAGTGGCAAATATAGAATTGAAAAATAACAATATAACCTTGCCGATCAAGCCTAAAATAGAAGCAATTCATAATAAAGCCGTAGAAAATAACGAGATTCTTAAAGCGGCGAAATTATTAAATAAATACGGTAAAGCTAATTTAGCAGTTATCTACGCTAAAGCTACCATTGCGGTAACCTCAAATCCTGCAGAAATTTTGCTAATTACTAACATTATCAAAGCTAATAATAATACTCATCATACAGTTGACGTTGCAAAAATTGCTTGCCAATATCATACTTGTATTTTAGAACATGCCTTCCCTACTCCTTATCAAATTTTAAATTCGCCGGTAGAGTCGCATTTTACTTATAGCATAATTAGGCAAGAATCCGTCTTTAACCACTCTGCCGTTAGCAGTGCTAACGCTACGGGATTAATGCAGCTTATAAAAAATACCGCCTGTGATACCGCCAAATCTATAAATACTAAATGTGATATAGCAAAACTTACCAAAGATCCCCAATATAATATTAATTTAGGTGCGAATTATCTCAAATTATTACTACAGCAATATGATAATTCATACCTTCTAACTATTATTTCCTACAATGCCGGACCTGGTAGAACAAAAAACTGGATAGAACGATTCGGTGATCCAAGAAAATTAAAAAATATGCGGCAAGTAATTAATTGGATTGAACTAATCCCCTTTGCCGAAACAAGAAATTATGTTCAGCGAGTATTTGAAAATATGCAAGTCTATAGGTCAATAATCAGTAAAAATAACATATTACTACTCAAAGAAGATTTGCATTCCTGAAATATTATTTGTAGATCACCGCAAGAAGGCACCAGCGTTATTGCATGGATCAAAAAATGGTTTCAATGTCATTCCGTGGCTACGACCACGGAATCCAGTTTATAATATCGTAAAAAGACTCTAAAATAAGCCTAATATGGCTTTATTTTCCTGGATGCCGTGATCAAGTCACGGCATGACACAGCCTTTTTTTAACGTTCGTACACTAGTGGGTCAAGCCACGGTATGACACCGTACTTGTAATAACCATAATACGGTAAATTATGAGCCATGAATAACACCGATCAAGTCACGGCATGACCACCGTACGCCAAAACCACGTTGCCTATGCGGAATGACATCGAACATCAAATAGGCAATATATTAGAATTTAAGTTTTGCACCGATAAGTCCGACGGTTCCTTTAATTTTCTTATTAGGTGCTTCTACGTAATAAACCGGTTTGCCTTTTGCTTGAAAATATGACACTTCAGCGTAAGGCAATAGTCCCGGCATTATTTTATATTCCGTGCCCAAACTTACGGTATCGACGGTATTTTTATATCTAGATGATTTAAAATACGAGACACTCGTTTTAATCGGTCCTTGAGCATAAGCAAGACCGCCGTTATAATAATAAGTATCACGCCCGACTTTATGAAATTCTTTGGCGGTTAAGCTTTTCCCTAAACTGCCGTAAGAAGCTGCACATGAAATATTACCGTATGTGAAGACGGCACCGAGATTATAAGCTTTTAAATCAGAGAGTTTATAGCTTGCTAACACTGTTGTTGTAGTGCCTTCTTTTTTAGACTGAATAAGTTGTCGTGCCGGCTTAGCATATTCACCCGTAACCGATAATTTTAAAGCTACATCGTCGGCAATTTCATGCTCGTAGGTCATACCCGCCGATATTGCATCCTTAACATTTTGATTAATTCTCATGGTTGTGCCGTCATCTAACTGTACATTCCTGATACCGGTATTTGATTTGCTGAGACCGCTTCTAGCTGAGTTTTCAAGTGTTAAGTTATTAATATCTCTATTACCGCCGGTATTAGCCGAATCCGGTGTATAAGAAATACCGGCTTGAAAGCCGCTAAATTTAGGTGTGTAATAAGAGACTTTTCTAGCTGCCTCTGCTTTATCGTTAATTTGGTCAAAGTTATTAGAAAATGATTCGATATAAAAATTACTACTAGAATCAAAATCGGGTTTAAGGGTGTGATATCTCATATATTGACCGTCAAGAATCACATATCTAGACCAGCCGCCCGTGCCTGCCGATACGCTACCGCCGGTGATACGCATGTTAGCTCCGGCATCGTAAGGAGAACCGATTTCAACTTTTCCGTAATCCGTTTTCAAGAAAATATGAGAGCCGTTATAACTTGTGGAAGTTTTAGGTCTGGTAGTAGGTAACAACACGATTTTAACACCGGCTGTTACATCGTCATTAAGAGTTTGAGAAATAGTAGCGTCAAATGCGGCTTCCGTATAAAAAGCTGTTTTCTTTCTATTATCGGAAACATTTTTTTCATATCCTAATAGATGATTTTGGCTTGCAAAACCGCTTTCAAATTCAAAGAAACCTTCTAATTTTATTTCGGTATTAGGGTTAGCAATTTTGATAGTAGGCGTGTAATCAGCTGCAAAAGCTGATTGAGTAAAGCAAGTTATAGTTGCTAATAATAATAATTTTTTCATTTTAAAACCTCTTACTCTTAAAATATCTAGTTTTATTACCAAATTTTTATTACCAATTTTGAGCTTAACTAAAAATGGGTTAAAATTTATAAACTAAATATAATGCAGTTCTTAAAATTTACCACAAGAATTAGGAATAATATATAATTTTTAAGGTTAATTAATATGCGAAGTGGTATAATTGCCACTATATACTTTTAGGTTTTTTATTTTTAAATAACTTAGTAACTAAATCTAAAAATAAAATTAATATTTACAATTAATATTTTGTATTTTAATAATATTTAGTTATAATTATCACTTTATTAATTTAATTGTCAAGTATTAGTATAATGTCAATCATGTCAGACAAATGGATCAAAGAAATGACCGGTAGCCACGGGATGATTGAGCCCTTTGTGGACAAACAAGTTAGGGTTCATAATTCGGAAAAAATTATTTCTTACGGATTATCTTCTTACGGTTACGATACAAGAGTATCAAGGGAGTTCAAAATATTTACTAATATTAACTCCGCTATCGTTGACCCTAAAAATTTTGATAAATGTAGTTTAGTGGACAGGGAAGTGGATGTATGTATTATTCCGCCGAATAGCTTTGCCCTTGGGAGAACAGTTGAGTATTTTAAAATTCCTCGGGACGTGATAGTTATTTGTGTAGGTAAATCTACTTATGCCAGATGCGGTATAATCATCAACGTTACGCCGTTAGAACCGGAATGGGAAGGGCATGTTACGTTAGAGTTTTCAAATACTACTCCTTTGCCTGCTAAAATTTACGCCAATGAAGGAGCTTGTCAATTTTTGTTTTTAAAAGGAGACCAAGCTTGCGACCTTTCCTATGCAGACCGGCAAGGGAAATATATGAAACAACTCGGAGTTACCCTGCCGTTAACTTAAGCGTTGTTGTATGACTCGAATTTTTGCAAAGCGGTGTCATTCTAGTTCCTTGATCACGGCATCCAGTCTTTTTATTAAGGTTTTTCTGGATACCGTGGAAGGGGCCTCGGTATGACACCATACTTGTAACAACTATAATACGGTAAATTATGAGCCATTCAACAATGCCGTTAACTTAAAATAATATTAAAAATAAGGATTTTATGAATATACCAAACCCTAATGCTCCTGAAGCGACACCTCACATTTCCGTTAATGCACAATATATAAAAGATTTATCGTTTGAAAGCCCTTCTGCCCCCTCATCGCTTGCCGCTTTAGAACGTAATCCCCAAATTGATTTATCACTTGATATAAATATTTCTAATTTACCGGAAGAAAATTTTTATGAGGTTGAACTAAATATTGAAGCTACCGCAAGAAATGAGAAATATAAATTATTTTTAGTAGAATTAAAATACGCCGGAGTATTTAATTTAATTAATATCGCTCCTGAACAGCATCAAATTTTGTTATCCGTTCATTGTCCGTCAATGATTTTTCCGTTTGCCAGAAAGATTATTGCAAGCGTCACGCAAGATGGCGGGTTTCAGCCGTTAATGATTGATCCTATAGATTTCGGTGCTTTATATCATAAAAAAATGTTAGAACATCAGAATTAATATAATTTCTGATGTCATTCCCGTGTAGCATTGTTGCGTGGATCGGAATCATTACAAAAAACCCCGTCATTGCGAGGAGGCGTTGTTGCGTGAATCATAATTTACCGTATTACGGTTATTACAAGTATGGTGTCATACCGTGGTCAAGCCACGGTATGACATCCGAACGCTTGGCAAAAATTGAGCCATACAACAAACTCAACGTTTTCTCGCAATGACGTATTTTAAATTTTTTGTTAAAGAGAATAAAAAATTTAAAATAGAATTAAATAATCTTTACTTATTTTGTTAACAAATGTATAAAGCAATTTAAATAAAAATTATTTAATTATTGAGAAATTAAGGAGAGCTATATGAAATTAGATAAAAAAATAAATTTGTTATTAAGGAGAAAGATATAATGAGGGTTCTTTTAATTGAAGATGAGCCGCAAATGGCTAACTTAATTGAACTAACTTTAGCCTCTGAAGGAATAGTTTGTGATATAGTTTCAGTCGGTACGGACGGTTTAAAAGTCGGTAAAATTTATAAATACGATCTGATTATTTTAGATATTATGCTACCGGATATTAGCGGGTTTGAAGTTCTACTAAGATTGAGGGCGGTAAAGGTAAAAACACCTATTTTAATTTTGTCCGGTCTTACTAGTATGGACCAGAAAATTACCGGATTTTCTTCCGGTGCCGATAATTATTTAACTAAACCGTTCGTCAGAGAAGAGCTAATTGCTCGTATAAAAGCAATAGTTAGACGTTCTAAAGGGCATTCAGAATCGGTATTTAGATTCGATAAAGTTAGTGTGAATCTGGATACTAGAAGTGTTGAAGTTGACGAAAGGAAAGTACATTTGACTAATAAGGAATATGCAATTTTAGAATTGCTTATATTACGTAGGGGAACGATATTAACTAAAGAAATGTTTTTAAACCATCTATATAATAATGTCGGCGGACCGGAAATGAAGATTATCGACGTGTTTATATGTAAATTACGTAAAAAATTAAGTGATGCTGCCGGTGGAAAAGACTATATAGATACGGTTTGGGGACGTGGCTATATGTTAAAAGAACATGACGAAACTTCTGGAGAGCCTTTAGCTGAATAAGCACAAGGGGAATAAGAAGAATCGTCATTGCGAGCGGGCATTGCTGCGTGGCTTATAATTTACCGTATTATGGTTATTACAAGTATGGTGTCATACCGTGGCCCCTTCCACGGTATCCAGAAAAAACCTTAATAAAAAGACTGGATGCCGTGATCAAGGAACTAGAATGACACCACCGTACGCTTTGCAAAAATTCTATCCACGCAACAATACCCCGCAGGAATAACATCAATACAATTTTCAAAAACTAATAGTTGACATTTAAATTGTAATTATCTATAAATTTTTTTACTTTAAATTTCAATTATTAGTTGTTAAAGATGAAAATAAAACCCGTTATTATGGCAGGAGGGCAAGGTACAAGATTATGGCCGTTGTCATGCTCGATTAACCCTAAGCAATTTTTAAAAACTCTCACAGAGTCAAGTTTATTGCAAAAAACTTTAATTCGAAATAAATTTTTTGGTATGCCATTAGTAATAACGGGTGACAGGCATGAATTTATAACCAAAGAACAAGCAGCGGAAATTAATACGGAAATAGAGTTAATTACCGAACCACTAGCAAAAAATACTGCTATGTGTGCTGTTATTACGGCACTAGCTGCAAAAAATAACGGTTTTGATACTGTAATATTACTGCCTTCCGATCATTATATATCGGATGAAGAGAAATATTTAACAACTATTAATAAGGCTTTAAGTTACGTAGAAAAATGGGGAATTTGTATTATCGGTATTCCCATCGATCGCCCAAATACCGAGTATGGCTATATAAAAGCAGAAACTCTTATTGCCGAAAATATTTATCAAACTAGTCATTTTATCGAAAAGCCTTCGTTAGAGCAGGTTCATAATTATATCCAAAACGGCAGGTATTTTTGGAATTCGGGAATTTTTATTTATAATATTGATTTTTTATTAAATCATATGTGTAAATTCCAGCCTGATTTATGGGATATAGCACAAAATGCGTTAAACTCAGCTACAAAAAATGCAAATACTACAAAGCTAGATTTAGAAATTTATAATAAAGCTAAAGCCGTTTCTATCGATCACGCCATAATAGAGCATATAGCTAAGATGGTCATGGTAAAAGCAAATTTTGCTTGGAATGACCTTGGAACTTGGCATTCTTTATGGCAGATAAAGCAAAAAGATATCACCGATAATTATTGTGAGGGCAACGTCATAATTAGTGATACGACAAATTCTTATATTAGTTCCGATAGTAAACTAACAACGGTAGTGGGGCTGGATAACATAATTGTTATTAATAGTAAAAATGGTCTATTAGTAGCAGATAAATCAAAAGCCGCTGAAATAAAACAGTTGGTAATGCAGATGGAGGAATATAGACAAAAAGAGGTGTAATAATTATTTATATTATATAGTAGGGTGTTGTTGCATGGGTCGAAATCGTTGCAAAAAATGCCGTCATTGCGAGGCGGTACTACGTGCCGACGTAGCAATCTAAAGAAAAAATAGCAAAAAATGCTATGAAATTTATTATTTTCTAGATTGCCACGCTCCTTACAGTCGCGGCCTTGTTGCATGGCTCGATATTTCTTCTGTCATTCCGTGATTTAATCACGGAATCCAGTAAAAATGCTAAAGTAATGTACACTTTTAGTTGCTTTTCTGGATACCGTGGTCAAGCCACGGTATGACAAATTTGGCATTTTTCGAGCCATGCAACAATGCCTACAG
>JAJIYK010000007.1 GCA_020881235.1 Rickettsia endosymbiont of Oxypoda opaca
CATAATTTACCGTATTATGGTTATTACAAGTATGGTGTCATACCGTGGCTTGACCACGGTATCCAGAAAAAACCTTAATAAAAAGACTGGATGCCGTGATCAAGGAACTAGAATGACACCGTACGCTTTGCAAAAATTCGAGTCACGCAACAATGCCTTGTGAGCAGACGTCATACATAACCAACTCTCCACAAATAATAAAAACACAACAAAATTTATGTTAAAAAAACTAGGCTTTTGGTCGGTTTTCGCTTTGGTAACCGGTAGCCAAATCGGCACGGGAATTTTTATATTACCGGCAAGTTTAGCCCCTTTCGGTATATATAGTATTTGGGGCTGGATATTATCTTGTTGCGGTGCCATTAGTATAGCACTGCTATTTGCCGCTTTATGTGCTAAATTTCCGAAAACCGGTGGTCCGCATGTCTATGTCCAAGAGGCATTTGGTAATTTTGCCGCTTTTTTTACCGGTTGGACTTATTGGATTATTTCCTTTGTTAGTACTGGTGCTGTGATTATCTCGGCAATAGGTTATTTAACGCCTTTAATCGGCGATCAAACTAATATGGTTTATTTGATTCTCGAAATATCATTATTAATTGCTATTGCCGCTTTAAATTTAAAAGGTCCGGAAATAGCGGCACGTGCCGAGTTTTGGCTAACTGTTTTAAAGTTTATTCCTTTATTGATAGTAGCAATATGTGCGTTATATCGGTTTGACCTTAATAATTTTGTTACCGATGAAAAAGTGGCTAACTTAAGGCTGCCGGAGCTTATGGGACGAGTAGCGTTATTAACTTTTTGGGGATTTATCGGCATAGAATGTGCCACTACTTCGGCGGGTTCAGTAATTAATCCTTCAAAGACGATTCCAAGGGCGATAGTGTTTGGTACTATTTGCGTAGCGGCTCTATATCTTATCAATAGCATCGGGATAATGGGTTTAATTTCCGGTACGCAATTAATGCATTCTAAAGCACCGTATGTTGATGCGGCTCGGTTACTTTTCGGCGGAGGATGGCATTTATTAATCTCTTTGATAGCGTCGATTATCTGTATCGGTACGTTGAATGCTTGGGTATTAACAAGTGGGCAAATCGCCCTAGGGCTTGCACAAGACGGGCTAATGCCTCGTTTATTTGCTAAGAAAAATATTAATGATGCTCCCGTATGGGGGCTTATCATAAGCTGTGCAGGTATCGTACCTTTATTGATTTTTACGGCTAATGAGAGTTTCTTTGAGCAAATCACTCAAATAATGGAGATGTCGGTAGTTGCTTTTTTATTCGTTTATTTGATTTGCGGTATAGCATTTTTAAAAATACTGTTTACTGCCAAAGAAAAAGTGGCTTATTATTATCCGCTAATCGGTATTTTATCGATTATTTTTTGTGGTTGGATTGTTTACGAGACGCCTTTAAAAACTTTAATTATCGCTAGTATGTTTACTTTTAGCGGTTTGCCGGTATATTTCTTTTGGTATCGGAAGCAAGGTACGGCATTAAATAGATTCGCAAAACTCCATTAATTTTTTAGAAACGACGTTAATATCGTAATTTTGCTTTAGCCTTAAATAGGCGGCTTTAGAAAATTTTTGTGCTTTATTTGGGTGATCAATAAGATAGATGATTTTTTCAGCTAAATCTTCACTTGAGGCATTTTTGCAAAGTAATCCTTCTTGCATATGGGTTAAAATTTCGTTAGGACCTTCGGTGTTAGAGCTGACTATCGGCAAGCTCGCTTCCATAGCTTCAAGTAATATAATACCGAACGGCTCATGCAGTGACGGAAGGCAAAAAATATCAAGCCCTGCAAAAAATTTATCCTTGTCTTTCACCCAACCCGTAAATAATATATAATCTGTAAGACCTAATTTGTGCGTTAGGGCTAATAATTTGTCGCTTTCTTCGCCGTTCCCGCCGATAATTGCTTTAAATTCATATCTTTTTTCTCTTAAAATATGCATCGCTTCTATAAAAATATCTGCTCCTTTTTTAGGTACTAACCTAGCAATCATACCGATTGTTATAGGATTTCTATATAGTTTATGCGGAATAAAATCCTTTTTAATATTTATCATATTAGGGAGAGTAAATATTTTAGATTCAACAAAATTATTTGTTAACAAATGCTCTTTCATATGCTTAGTTAAAGCAATCACATAATCACATTTTTTTAAGCCTTTTAAACTATAATTATGAGCAATCCCGATTAGTTTTGGGTGTTTAGATTTAGCAAATTTACTAAAATTTATTGCCCTATTACCGTGAGCAATAATTATATCAGGCTTAGTTTGATAGATTATATATTTTAAAATAAGTACCGAGAAAAAATCTATAGGTGCTAGGTTCGGTAATTTAAAACTTTTTGAAGATAGCACAGAATTTATTTTTGCTCTAAAGCTAGTAACATTTATAACTTCAACTTTTTGCAGCTGCAAAGCACTACTATAATCTAAAAAAGCCTGCTGAATACCGCCAAGGTCACGGCTTAGCATAATGTTCAGAATTTTCATGTATACTCTTTTGTTTTTCTATATTATTCCTGCAAAGGCGGGGTTGGCTTCAAGAAAGTGCCGTATGTGTCATTCCCGCGAGGCATTGTTGCGTGGATCGAATTTTTGCAAAGCGTATGGTGTCATTCTAGTTCCTTGATCACGGCATCCAGTCTTTGTCTTTTTATTAAGGTTTTTTCTGGATACCGTGGTCAAGCCACGGTATGACACCGTACTTGTAATAACCATAATACGGTAAATTATGATCCACGCAACAGCACCTTTGCGGGAATGACATAGAACCTTTTATGTTTTTGACACTACAATAAACAGTATAGTATAATTCAAAGAAATTTGCTATAATGATAAATCCAGAATATTAGAATCCATAAGATGATAAAGAAAATTAAGTTCGTAAAAATGCATGGGCTAGGGAATGATTTTGTTATCATTGATGCAAATGATTTGCCGGAGCAATGTAATTTAGCACAGCTCGCTAAAGATATAGCTGATCGCCATCTAGGGATTGGCTGTGATCAGTTTATTATTTACAGTAAAAAGTCCAATTATTATGAGATGTTTGTATATAATACAGACGGCTCTAGTGCTAAATTATGCGGTAATGCTTCAAGATGTCTTGCTAAGTTATTATATCTTAAATCGGGTGAAAAGAAGATAACTATAAAAATAATCGATAAAAAACTATTATGTAGTGTTGATAATAACGATCAAATTAGCGTTAATGTCGGAGTAGTTAGCTTTGCTGAATCCTGGATGCCTGAGCGTGAAAAGATTTGGGAGGTTGCTGAGCGCTATATGATTGATTTAAAAGAAACTATTTGTGTTGATATCGGTAATCCGCATCTGGTTATTTTTAGTAAAGTTGAGCCTCAAGATCAAAATATAATCGGCGAAAAATTACAGGATAAAGAATTATTTAAAGACGGCGTAAATGTTAATTTTGCTGAAGTTAAGGATAATAAAATTTACTTATCGGTTTGGGAGAGAGGGGCAGGGCTGACGCTTGCCTGCGGGAGCGGTGCTTGTGCAAGTTTTGCGGCAAGTTTAAAACTAGGCTTTACGCACTCTCCAAGTGAAGTAGTGTTCAAACTAGGTAGCCTTATTATGTCCGAGCAGAAGGGGCATATAATAATGCGAGGATCTGCTAGTTTAGTTGCTAGCGGAGAATTTTATTATGAGTAAAGCACAAGAAGTAGTGACGTTTGGCTGTCGGTTAAATATCTATGAAAGTGAAATAATTAGGAAAAACCTAGCATTATCCGGTCTTGAAAATATAACGGTCTTTAATACTTGTGCCGTAACTAGTGAAGCTGAAAAGCAAGCAAGGCAAGCTATCCGTAAAGCAAAAAAAAACAATCCTGATTTAAAAATTATCGTCACCGGTTGCTCGGCTCAAAATAAACCTAAAATATTTGCCGATATGCCGGAAGTTGATAAAGTTATCGGCAATGAAGAAAAGCTATTTGCCGAGTATTATAGGCTTTCAGACGAAAAAATAGCGGTTAACGATATAATGGCAGTTAAAGAAACCGCCAACCATTTAATAAGCAGCTTTGACGGTAAGTCAAGGGCGTTTATTCAGGTGCAAAACGGTTGTGATCATCGTTGTACTTTTTGTATAATACCTTACGGTAGAGGCAATAGTAGATCTACCCCTATCGGTATTATAGTAAATCAGGTTAAGCATTTAGTACAAAATGGTTTTAAGGAAATTGTTTTTACCGGCGTAGACGTTACCGCTTACGGTCCTGACCTTCCCGGTTCTCCAACATTTGCACAAATGATTAAGCGAGTGCTTGGATTAGTGCCGCAGCTTACAAGGCTTAGATTATCCTCAATTGATGTTGCCGAAATTGATGACGAGCTTTTTAATCTTATAGCATATTCGCCAAAAATAATGCCGCATTTTCATATTAGTTTGCAAGCCGGCGATGATATGATATTGAAGCGAATGAAACGCCGCCATAATCGTCAAAGCATAATTGACTTTTGCCATAAGTTACGGGCTATTAGACCGGAGGTATCTTTTGGGGCGGATATTATAGCCGGATTCCCTACCGAAACACCGGAGATGTTTGAGAATAGTAGGAAATTAATCGAAGAAGCAGGTTTGCAATATTTACATGTGTTCCCTTATTCAGAGCGGGAGGGAACGCCGGCGGCTCGTATGCCGCAAGTGCTAAAGTCAGTTAGAAAAGAAAGAGCCGAGATTTTACGCCAAGAAGGGCAAAAACAATTGCATGAATTTTATAAAAGGCATATCGGGCAAGAAGTAAATTTATTGATAGAAAATAATCATACTGCCCACACGGAAAATTTTATTCCGGTAAAGCTTGCGAGTCTCGTGGAAGTAGGACAAATTGTTAAAGCTAGGTTAATTGGAATAGAAGGGGATTATATGTTGTGTGCTTTAAAGGTTTAAATTTACTTATGGTGTCATACCGTGAGGTTTTTTCTGGATACCGTGGGAGGGGCCACGGTATGACACCGTACTTGTAATAATCATAATACGGTAAATTATGATCCATGCAACAATGCCTTGCGAGCGACTGAAGGGAGTGCGGCAATCTAAACAAAAAATAGCAAAAAATGCTATAGAAATTAGAAATATGTATCTATTTTGCAACAGTTAAGTTTAAATTTATTTGTTTTCTAATTTAAAATTTCTGTTATTGTGGCTTTAGTTAAGATTATATATTATATTTGCTTTTTAAAATTTACCAACACATTTGCAGCTAAGAAAATGAAAAAATTACTTTTAATAACTACTACAAGCGTAGCATTTATAACTTCTAGCACTTCATTTGCTGAAACAGTTCCTTACGATAATGCTGATATGAATTCATCCATATCATCGACATCTATGGAAAATCAATGGTATGTAAAATTAAATGTCGGCGGCGTAATCTTTAATAAACAACAAGATAAAGCTATAAGAGTAAAAATGAAATCTAATACTAGCTTTACCGGTGAAATAGGAGGAGGTTATTATATCATGGATAACCTAAGAACAGATTTCACTGTTGGAACGGTTACGGGTAGTCATTTAAAAAAATCAGTTACTAATAAATTTCCAAGCGGCAATACTGTAACAGCGACAGTAAAACATAAGCCTACCGTTATAAGCTTCTTATTTAATGGTTATGTAGATTTTATTGATTTAAATATGTTTAAGGTTTTTGCTGGAGTTGGCGTTGGTCCTGCTTTTGTAAAAGAAAAAATAACTACTAGCTACACAGGTGGAGTTAATAATGCTTCTTACACTAATGTTATTAAGAATAAAATAAATTTTGCTTATCAATTATCTTTAGGAACTTCGTTTAAAGTTGCACAAAACATAAAAGCGGAGCTAGTGTATAGCTGGAGAGATTACGGTAAAACAAAGGATAAAACCATTATCACAGCACGTAGAGGAAATACATTGAAAGTTGGTGGAACACATTATAAAGGTAATAACCTAATCGCAGGTTTAAGGTTTGATATATAATTTATTATTTTTTTTCCTTATTATAAGATATTCTTAGGTACACTAAACTCTTTTAACGTTATTGCTTTATTATCAAAAGTTATAGTAGAGATACACCCATACATCTTATTAATTTTACCTAGTAAAATATCTGAAAAATCAGCATTATATTTTTCGTAATCACTGAGAGAGAGCCATAATGTCTCAGGTTGTTCAAATACGAATTCCGTAGTTGATAATATAGCTCTTACTGCATCAGTTATTTCTTTTTTAGAATATTTATAGCCTCGTTCCAAAACCCAAATAAGTTCACATATTACTATATTATTAATAAATATTGATTGTGTTTGATTTTCATATTGACTTATTACTTTATTTACAATAGTTGCCTGCTTTTCATCATCTTGAGTTAAATATCTAACCAAAACGTTAGTATCAATACCTATCATGCTTGCCTCTAATAATTTCATCCATTTCTTCACAATTAATAATATTTTGAGGTTTTGGTAGGATACCTTGTAATTTCCTTACTGGATTATTAATAGGTATAAGTATTATATGATTATCTTGAATAATGAATTCAACTTTAATACCTGAAGATAAATTTAACTTTTCTCTTATAAAAGTAGGAATAGTTAATTGCCCTTTACTAGTAAGCGTAGAGTAATAATTTTTCATAATTACCTTACTTTAATTTATATAGTATACCTATTATATTATAATAAGGAAAAATATCATTCAACTTATTTTATTATTAAATGTAAGGATAAACCATCCCATGGTAGTTTAAATGTATTGACAAAGTGCTTACATAATATATTATATATTAATGAAACAAGTATTGATATGAAATATAAACTAGATGCTTACGAGCAAGAGCTTGAAGATAATTATGAAAAAATGGAAATATGTAATGATACAAAAGAGCGTGAAATGCTAATACAAGCTGCTAAGGAGCATGTCGCTAGGAAAAAATCAATTACTATTAGGCTTACCGAACATGATATTGAAGCAATGAAATTTAAAGCTTCCAAGAAAGGTATCCCTTATCAGACATATATTAATATGGTTATTCATTTAGATGCTGTAAAACTGTAATTCCTTTTATGAAATTTAGGGCGTTGTTGTATGGCTCATAATTTACCGTATTATGGTTATTACAAGTACGGTGTCATACCGTGGCTTGACCACGGTATGACACCGCACACTTTGAAAAAATGTATAAATCATAATACTAAAAACATGAATAAATTTAAAAGCATTGCTATTTACGGGGGAGGGAGTTTTGGCACCGCACTTGCTTGCGGGGTTGCTAGATGCTGTAATAATGCTACCTTATTTTTGCGTGATAATGATATAGCTAATGAGATTAATGTTAAAAAAACTAATAGTAAATATTTAGGCGAAATTATATTGCCGAATAATATAATCGCCGCTACGAAATTAACTAGTATCAAGGATTTTGAGGTAATAATTATTGCTACGCCGTCTATAGCTTTTGATAGTGCAATAAAGCTATTAAAAACTTCCGGTATTTCTTCTAATACTGTTTTGCTAATTGCCACAAAAGGCTTTGCAAATAACCCTACCGAGCTATTATCGGCTAGAGTGAAATCTATATTGCCTGATAACCCCATAGCTTTTATTGCCGGACCGAATTTAGCTAAAGAAATAGCAAACGGGTTATTAACCGGCGTAACTATTGCAAGCTCTAATAAAGATTTAGCAGACAAGCTGGCAATCAGCTTAGCCTCGGAATTTTTTGTTACCGCTATTAGTGATGACATTATAACACTACAAATAGCCGGAGCCGTAAAAAACATCATTGCCATTAAAAGCGGTTTGTATGAAGCAAGCGGGCAGGGAGAAAACGCTAGAGCTTTACTTATTACGGAGGCGTTAAAGGAAATAAGTATTTTATCGAAAGCTCTTGGCGGTATGCAAAGCGATTCAGATATTTTACTTAAACCCGGAGTGGTTGGGGATTTGATTCTTACCTGTTATTCTAAAATATCACGTAATGCAAGATTCGGTTATGAGCTTGGAACCCAAGAGGATAAAAAGAAATTTTTACAAGAATATAAAGGGTTAGTAGAAGGAAGAGAAGCAGTAAAATTGGTTTTAGATTTTATACAAAAATATAATTTATCATTGCCGCTTATCTCTTCAATAGCTTCAGAACTTGGGTATACTTGATGAACTTCAAAAATTGGCTACGTCGTCTAATAAGCTCTGCGGTGCTAACGTATAAGGATACGCTGCGCTCCTCGACTTATAGACTCCTTGCTCTTTTTGAAGTTGATCTTCGTCTACTAATTTTTTATTTCAAGAGAGTATAATGCCCAAAATATCATCAAGAGTAGTTCCGGAAATATTTAAAGAAGTAGCACAAATAGTATTAAAGCTATTATTTATTTTAATATGTTTTTTTATATTATTATTTCCGGTAATGAATTTTAAAATTAATATGGAAAGTGCTATTTTTCCTGCTTGTGAAATAATCCTTATTTATTATTTTACTTCTTTTTATAATTTAAGCTTGTGGATGATATTTTTAGCCGGCATACTGCTTGATCCGCTATATTCAATGCCTTTGGGGACAAATTCTTTAGTTTTTTTATTAGCTCATTTATTTTTTAAATTAGCTGCACGGTTTTTTCTTACTAAAAATTATCTCACAAATTTTATTATTTTTTGTACCTATTGCTTTTTTATATTAAATCTTAGATATTTATTGATATTTATAAAAAATTTTCACTCGGACGGTTATATTACAATATTATTTCAATATTTAACGACTATATTTTCCTATAATTTAATTCGTCTTTTACTTGACTATCCGTTAGACTATTTCAAAAAAAATGCTAAACAAAAAAATATTACATGATCAATTAGTATCACGTCGAGCCTTTTTAATTGGCATAGGCAAGCTAGGGCTTTTGTCGTTTTTAGGGGTGCGTATGTTTTATTTGCAGCTCATTAAAAGTGAAGAATACAAAACGTTATCCGATAAAAATCGCATTAATTTTGTGGTTATTCCTCCCGCAAGAGGACGAATTTATGATTTGGAAGGTAATATCCTCGCAACAAATCAAGCATGTTTTCAGTTATTAATAGATAGAAATAGCGGTGTTAAATATCTAGATGAATTAGCTTTGATAAGCCAAATTTTGAATTTGTCGTTAGAAAAACAAAATTATATTAAGCAAAAAATCAAAAAATCCAGTAGGCATGCACCTTTAATGATACTTGACCAACTTGATTGGCAACAAGTATCATTAATTGAAGAGCAAAAACAAAAGCTGGCTTCAATATTTATTGATATAGGCTATTCAAGATTTTATCCGTTTTCGGAAGTTACCTGTCACTTAATCGGTTATACGGGTCGCGTGAATGAACAAGAAAAAAACGAGCAAAATATTTATAATGTAAGTGACTTTAATATCGGTAAGTCCGGAATTGAAAAATATTATGAGCATAAATTACGTGGAGAATTCGGTTATAAAAAAGTTGAGGTTAATGCTTTTGGCAAGCAAGTAAGAGAGATTACTAACGTAGCTAGTAAATCAGGGGCAGACATCCATTTAAATATTGATGTTAAGTTGCAAAAACAGATACAACCGTACCTAAATCAACAAGGCTGTTCAGCAATAGTTATGGATACTACAAACGGTAATATATTGATTCTTGCTGCTTCTCCCGTATTTGAATCAAATAATTTTAGTAAATTATCAGATGATTATTGGAGTAGCTTAACTAACGATCCTTATAAGCCGTTAATCAACAAAACGGTACAAAATTGTTATCCCCCAGGCTCAGTCTTTAAAATAATTACCGTATTAGCTGCTTTAGAATCAGGCATAAAAGCTGATAAAACTTTTTTCTGTAACGGTGCGTCGGTGCTAGGTACTAATAGTTTTAGATGTTGGAATCATCACGGTCACGGTGCTTTAGATATGCTTGGGGCTATAAAACATTCTTGTAATATTTATATGTATGAATTATCAAGGATAATAGGGGGCGATAAGATATTAGAAACTGCTAGAAAATTCGGCTTCGGTTCAAAAACCGGTATTGATTTAACCTCGGAAAGTTCAGGATTTGTTCCTTCCAAAGAATGGAAAAAACAAAAATTAAAAGCTCCGTGGACAATCGGTGATACTTTTAATTTAGCAATAGGGCAGGGCTTTACCACCGTTACGCCTATTCAACTAGCAAGATTTATCACGGCTATAGCTAGCGGTAAATTATATACCCCGCAGATAGTTAAGAATGATTCCGAGCTTCAGCCCAAATTTCAACAAATTGATATTGATCCCCAAAATATTAAAATAATACAAGAAGGGTTATATAATACAGTGAATATAACCGGCGGCACTGCTTACTATAATAGAATCTTAGGCGAAAATCGTCAATTAGCCGGTAAAACCGGTACTTCGCAAGTACAAGCAAAAACGAGTGCAAAAGATGATTTAAACCGTGAATCTATCGCTTGGGAGCGACGTAACCACGGTCTGTTTATAGGATTTGCTCCGTATCACAGCCCCAAATATTCGGTTACTATTTTTGTCGACCACGGAGGCGGCGGCAGCAGAGCAGCAGCTCCTACCGCTCGGAAAATTATGTCCGATGTTTTAGATAAATATATGTAGTTAAGTTTTAAGATTAACGACGTTGTTGCGAAGTATAGACAGACCTTGTTGCATGGTTCATAATTTACCGTATTATGGTTATTACAAGTATGGTGTCATACCGTGGCTTGACCACGGTATCCAGAAAAAACCTTAATAAAAAGCCTGGATGCCGTGATCAAGTCACGGCATGACACCGAACGCTTTACAACAATTCGAAACATGCAACAACGGTGCCTACGCAGGAATGACATACGGCAGTTTTTTAGAGCCATGCAGCAAATCCTGTGCCCTCCTTACATTGGCACACTCATGCGTCGTTGCCGGAGCGATATCGAAAGGAATAACACTAAATATTATTTATTTTTTACTATCGGCGTCTGTTGCTTCTGCTTTTTTAGGCAGCATTATTTTTACATCGGCTTTGCTTTCCAAATCAGCTATATATTGCTTTAATACATCGCCCGCTAGCTTGTTGTTTATCATTGTTTTAGCTTCTTCTATAGCCGGCACACGTACCGGTCTTTTTTCAAGCACGGTAATAACATGCCAGCCGAAATCAGTTTTTATAGGTGCCGAAACTTCATTTACTTTTAAAGCAAATGCTTTTTTCTCAAATTCCGGTACTAGTTGTCCTTGTTGATTTAAAATGATATAGCCGATATCTCCACCGTTTGCTTTTGTAGAAGTGTCTGTAGAGTAAGTTTGTGCTAATTTAGCAAAATTCTGTCCTTTGCTTAATTTAGTTTTTACTTCATCAGCTTCTTTTTTAGTCTTAACTAAAATATGAGCAACTTTTATTTCTTCCTTACCTTTAAGAGATTCTGCATATTTATTATATTCTTCGTCAATCATCTTATCGGTAATATGTGATTTTACGTAATTTGATAATAATTCCTGCTGTGCTAGTTGATTTTTAGCATTATTGAGTTTTTCTTGAAATTCTTTAGAAGATTCAATACCTGATTTTTCTGCTTCTTGCTTTAACAAAATATTATTAATAAAAATCTTTATTAATTGCTCTTGTTGTTCAGGGGCAAAATCTGCAAATGTTTTATCCTTTAATTCGGGTTGCATACTAAGTTGCGGGGCAAGCTCCTTCATAATTTGTGATTCTTTCACTTCTCCGCCTTTATAAGTAGCAATTACTTTATCATCGGCAAACGCTATGCTAGATAACATACTGACAGATAAGAATATAACAGATAATTTTTTCATTAGATATGGCTCATAATTGTTTAAATATAGTTTTAAATTCTATAAAAACTATATTCCTTCGTCAACAGCTATTTATAATATTGTTTGATAATTTTATAACAATGTCTTATTTTAGTAAAAAGTAAGGCGTTGTTGTGTGGCTCGAATTTTTGCAAAGCGTACAGTGTCATACCGCGGCTTGACCACGGTATCCAGAAAAAAACTTAGTAAAAGCCTAGATGCCGTGGTCAAGCCCACTGCTGTACGAACGTTTAAATAAAGAGGTGAAAATTCTGTCATTCCGTGGCTACGACCACGGAATCCAGTCTATAATGTCATAAAAAGACTCTAAAATAAGCCTAATACTGCTTTATTTTTCTGG
>JAJIYK010000008.1 GCA_020881235.1 Rickettsia endosymbiont of Oxypoda opaca
ACTTATTTTGGCTAATCAAATAATCTGTATAAATATCAAGTAATTTTTCTTTCAATTCTTATTTCCGTGATTATTGTTTATCTCCTCATTTCTTATATTAATTTTACACTTCTTGCAACCTTCACTGCGTAACATGAGTCATGAATATGTGCATTGGCGGAAGCCTTTAAAACCTCATCATCGGAAGCCGAGCTATTCCCGTAAGCAATATTATAATAAATAGTATCGTTAAATAAAACGGTATCTTGCGGTACGATGCCAATAGCTTTGCGTAATGACTCTTGTGTTACCTCTCTTATATCTTGCCCGTCAATAGTAATTTTCCCGCCTGTTACATCGTAAAATCTAAAAAGTAATCTTGAGATTGTTGACTTACCTGCTCCGCTGCTACCTACAATAGCTAAAGTCTTACCGCTTTCGATAGTAAAATTTATATTATGCAAAATAGGTCGCTCCGAGCTATAAGCAAAGCTGACATTTTCAAAAGCTACTACTCCTTTCGGTATCTGTAATATCGCACTAGTAGGAGAATCCTGTATTTCAGCCGGCACATCTAATAACTCAAACATATCTTCCATACTAATTATGGCATTCTTGATTTCCCGATAGGCAAAACCAAGCATCGACAATGGAATAGACAATTGAAAAAGATAAGAATTAACCATAATTAAATCGCCAACCGTCATTTTATCCTGCTCAATGGCGATAGCGGAAAGTATCATAAGGCTAACTAGACCAAGCGATATAATGACATCTTGACCGACATTTAAAATAGACAGGCTAGTAGTAGTTTTTACAGCGGATTTTTCATATGTTACTAATGCTTCATCAAATTTTTTAGCTTCATATTCTTCATTACCAAAATATTTAACCGTTTCAAAATTTAATAAGCTGTCAATAGCTCTACTATTAGCGACGTTATCGCTTTGATTCATTTGCCTTGCAAAAGAAATACGCCACTGACTAATTGCGAAAGTATAAATAGTATAAACTAGCATAGTAGCTAAAATAGTTACCGCAAACCAAACTCCGTAACTATACCATAGCATAGCACAAACTAATATCACTTCTACACTTGTCGGAATGATGTTAAATAACGAATAACGTAGTACCGACTCAATCCCTTTAGTCCCTCTCTCTATCGATCTACTAAGCCCACCGGTTTTACGATCCAGATGAAAACGCATACTAAGGCTATGCATATGCTTAAACACATTTAGAGCAATTAAGCGTGTGGCTTGATGTCCTACTTTTGCAAAAATAAAATTACGTAACTCACTGAATATTTGTGCAAATATTTTAGTAGCACCGTAAGCAATAATCATGCCGATAATTACCGAAAGAACTATCTTATTATTTAATGCGTCTATTATATATTTATAGACAATCGGCACTAATACATTAATTATTTTGGCTATTAATAGACAAATAAGTGAGACGATAACACGCAACCGAATTTTAAAGTCATTCGGCCATAGATAAGGTAGAAGTGCAGAAAAGGCATTCTTTTTTAAAGGTTTTTCAGTCATTATTTAGTTTGTTGTTGTTATTATTGTGTGAAAGCAATGTTGAGCGGATCGAATTTTTGCAAAGCGTTCGGTGTCATGCCGTGACTTGATCACGGCATCCAGTTTTATAACGTCATAAAAAGGCTCTAAAATAAGTCTAATATGGCTTTATTTTTCTGGATGCCGTGATCAAGTCACGGCATGACACCGCCTTTTCTTTAGCGTTCGTACAACACTGCTCAAGCCACGGTATGACATTGGAATCATTTTTCGATCCATGCAACAATGCCATCTACCTTGCAACAAAAACTTAACTCCCAAGTGCCACCGGCGGAATTTTTTTCGGCTGACCTTCTAATAACTTATCCAGCCTTCCCTCTTTTTCAAGAGCAAACAAATCATCACATCCACCGATATGCATATTATCAATAAATATTTGCGGTACTGTTTTTTTGCCACCGGCTTTTTTTATCAATTTTTCCTTCTGTTCTTCAGTAAAATCCTCAACTGCTATCTCCTGATAAGCAACATTTTTACTATCAAGTAAAGCTTTTGATTTAATACAATAAGGACAATGAGCAAGTGTATAGATAATAATAGTGTGTAATATAGTTTTATTCATATTAATATGTTTTTTTATTTAGTTTTAGGCTATTTTATTATCTAGCACCGTAATTTTTAAAGCAAGTAAATAGATGAATAATTTTTCCATTGTCTCGGAATTTAAGCCCGCCGGTGATCAGCCGAAAGCGATAGACGCAATTGTCAAAGGATTAGCAGCTAAGGAACGCTCTCAGATGCTACTCGGCATTACCGGCTCCGGCAAAACTTTTACTATGGCAAATATTATAGCTAGAACCGGTAGACCGACGCTTATTATGGCACATAATAAAACCCTTGCCGCACAAATTTATTCAGAAATGAAATCGATTTTTCCACAAAACGCCGTCGAATATTTTGTTTCATATTACGATTATTATCAACCTGAAGCCTATATAGCACGGACGGATACTTTCATTGAAAAAGATTCATCTATTAATGAACAGATAGATTTACTCCGTCACTCCGCTACTAGGTCATTGCTTGAACGTCGTGACGTAATAGTCGTTGCTTCTATTTCTTGTATTTACGGTCTCGGCTCGCCTGACCTTTATTATCAAATGACGATTAATTTACAGCCCGGCGAAATCTATCCACGTGATAAGTTATTAAATGATTTAGTAAATTTACAATATGAACGTAATGATATCGGTTTTGAGCGAGGAGCTTTTAGGGTAAAAGGTGATAATATTGACGTTTTCCCTTCACACTATAGCGAGAAAGCTTGGCGTTTGTCATTTTTCGGTAATGAGCTTGAGCATATCCACGAATTTGATCCGCTTACCGGTGAAAAACTAGCAAAACTTGATAAAGCAATAATTTATGGCAATTCGCATTTTGTCATGCCGAAAGAAGCAGTACAAAAAGCTATCGTGCAAATTGAAGATGAATTACAGCAACGCTTAGCATTTTTGAAATCACAAGATAGATTATTAGAATTCCAAAGACTTAACCAACGCACACAATATGATTTAGAAATGTTAACTGAAACCGGTAGCTGCAAAGGTGTTGAAAATTATTCTCGTCTCTTTACCGGCAGAAAACCGGGCGAGCCGCCGCCGACCTTGTTTGAATACCTGCCAAAAGATGCATTATTATTCGTTGATGAAAGTCATGTATCGGTACCGCAAATTAGAGCAATGTATAATGGCGATAGAGCTCGAAAAGAAGTATTAGTCGAACATGGCTTCCGCCTTCCTTCCGCTCTTGATAATAGACCTTTAAAATTTGAAGAATGGGAAGCTTTTAGACCGCAAACTATTTTTGTATCGGCGACGCCGTCATCTTTTGAACTTGAACAATCGGGCAACAATTTAATAGAGCAGATAATTAGACCTACGGGACTGCTCGACCCTGAATGTATAGTAAAACCTGCTACCAATCAAGTAGAAGATTTAGTCGGCGAGATTCAAGCAACGCTGCAAAAAGGATTTCGTGTTTTAGTAACTACTCTTACTAAAAAAATGGCAGAAGATTTAACCGCTTATTTGCAAGAATTAAATTATAAAACATCTTATTTGCATTCTAATGTTCATACGCTTGAGCGTATTGAAATACTACGAGATTTAAGGCAAGGTACAATAGATATATTAGTTGGGATAAATTTACTGCGGGAAGGGCTTGACATCCCTGAATGCGGATTAGTGGCGATTTTAGACGCCGATAAAGAAGGATTTTTACGCTCGGAAGTATCACTAATCCAAACTATCGGTAGGGCTGCCAGAAATAGCGAAGGCAGAGTAATACTTTATGCCGATAAAATGACTAAATCAATCGATAAAGCTCTTAGTGAAACTTTGCGAAGAAGGGATATTCAGGAAGAGTATAACAAGAAAAATAATATAACTCCAAAAACTATTAACCGCACTATTCATGCTTTAATGGAACTTGAAAAAGTAGATAGTAAACTTCAAGATAAAAAACAAACCCATTTGTTATTTGATAATCCTGCCAAGCTAAAAGCTCATATTGAAAAGCTGAAAAAAGAAATGTACCTAGCTGCTAGCAACCTAGAATTTGAACGAGCGGCAAATTTGCGAGATCAACTAAAAACACTAGAAGAGGCAGCACTTGAATTGAGTTAACTCATATAGCGTCATTGTTGAGCTTTGGTGCCTGGCTCGAATTTACCGTATATGGTTATTACAAGTATGGTGTCATACCGTGGCTTGACCCACTGCTGTACGAACGTTTAAATAAAGAGGTGAAAATTCTGTCATTCCGTGGCTACGACCACGGAATCCAGTCTATAATGTCATAAAAAGACTCTAAAATAAGCCTAATACTGCTTTAT
>JAJIYK010000009.1 GCA_020881235.1 Rickettsia endosymbiont of Oxypoda opaca
AATAGTAAAGAACAGGCCGTAAGATGGGTGCAAACTCATGGAATGGAAGCAGGTAATATTGCAAGAGAGATGATAGACCCTACTAATAAATTAGGGGATGCACATATAAATAATGTAGGATCACAAGCAGAAAGTTTATCAGGTGTACATTCTACAGTTAATGCTTCATATAGCAGTAGTTCAACTAAAGCTGAAATAAAATCTACATATAATGCAAATGCCGGAAAGCTTGCAGAATCATCAAGTAGTAGTAGCACAACAGGTGATACTAAATCTTTAACCCAAAATACAGAAAATAATATAGATACTGGTCAAAAAATGTATAATACTGGTTATCCTCAAGGGACTAGCTTGCAAAATATACGTAGTACGATTTCTGAAGATAAAGATAAAATTAAAAAAGAATTTGATAATACACCTAAATCTACTGCTGTAAGAGTTGTAGGGCAGGTGATCGAAAATGCAAGTGATGTGACGGATGAGTTATTAAACACTAATAAGAAAAAATAAATTATGAGAACAATTCAGCCAAAATTAGATTTAAAATATTACATTATATTAATGCTGCCTCTTTTTATTCCTTATTTTATTATTATGAGATTAGGACATATTATATGGGATTTTTGGGGAATAGTTGGTACTTTTCTTATTCTATTAGCTTTTTTAATATATGGACTTAAGTTGTTTTTTAATTGTGTAGATTTTTTAATTGAGGAGCATAAAGTTTCATACGTTAATCGCTTCTTTAATTATACTATAATAGATATTAGGTACGAAGATATAAAAGAAGTAAATTTAAAATGTAATGTTTTGCAACGCTTATTTGGTCTTGGGACTATTTCAATGCTAAGTAATGCTACTGCAAAAAAAGCAGGAATAAAGTTTTTTAGTATTGAAAACCCTCTTGAAATATACCAAGAAATTCAAAACAAAATTGATCAATGCAAAAAAATAAATAATTAGAGAAAATAATAATTATCTCAACAATTTAAATTAAGGTCAGGTAATAAAATTATTACTTACTAATAAATAAAAATTTTTATGAATAAAAATATTATTAATTCGGAATATTTAGAGTTTGTAGAGCAATTGAAAATTCGTGTATCTGAAAGTCGTTATCAAGCTGCAAGAACAGTAAATAGTGAATTAATAAAGCTTTACCATCATATAGGTAATGAAATTCTTAAACGACAAGAAATATATGGTTGGGGTGCTAAAGTAATAGATAACTTAAGCCGTGATTTACATTCTGCATTTCCTGAAATGAAAGGATTTAGTAGTAGGAACCTTAAATATATGAGGCGTTTTGCTGAAGAATATAAAGATGTAGAATTTGTGCAGCAAGTTGCTGCACAATTACCGTGGTTTCATATAGTTATTTTATTAGATAAGGTAAAAGATAATCAGCACAGAATCTTTTACATGAAAAAAACAGTTGAATATGGGTGGTCACGTAGTGTACTTACTACGCAAATTGAACTTGAGTTACATAAGAGGCAAGGACAAGCAATAACAAATTTTCAAAGTAAACTTACATATCCACACTCTGATTTGGCACATTATACGCTCAAAGATCCATATGTTTTTGATTTTTTAAGTGTAGGAAATGAAGCACATGAAAGGGAAGTAGAAAAAGAATTAACTAAACATATAGAAAAGTTTTTAATTGAGTTGGGAGCTGGCTTTGCCTTTGTTGGCAGACAATATCATTTAGAAGTAGGAAAACAAGATTTTTATATCGATTTATTGTTCTATCATTTAAAACTTCGTTGTTTTGTAGTAATTGAGCTTAAAGATAAGGATTTCAAACCAGAGTATGCTGGTAAAATGAACTTTTATTTATCAGCTGTAGATGATCTTTTAAAGCATCCAAACGATAACCCTTCTATTGGGTTAATTTTATGTAAATCAAAAAACAATATATTAGCAGAATACACGTTACGTGATATGAGTAAACCTATCGGACTTGCGGAGTATAAAATAACCGAAAATTTACCGCAAGAAATAAAAAAGGAACTTCCAACCATTGAAGAGTTAGAAGCAGAACTCGCTAAAGATTTAAAAAAATCCTCTTAATAAAGGAAAAATAAGGAATCTTAAAAGCAAAATGATTAAATTTGCCAAGTATTTCTAAATCAAAAAATTGTCTCAACACTGTTGAGATACTTGTCATAACCATATAGCTTACAGTATTAAAATGAAATCTCAAAAACAAGATAGTTTTACTAGAGGTTCTCAAGTTTTTGCACATCAAGTACGGATGTTTTTGCAAGGGTGTATTAATTCATTTATTGTCGGCTTAATATTAACCGTAATTTGGATTATATTTCGTTCATGT
>JAJIYK010000010.1 GCA_020881235.1 Rickettsia endosymbiont of Oxypoda opaca
TACGGTAAATTATGAGCCACACAACAACGCCTATGCTTCGTGGGAATGATATCGAGACAATTTTTGCCATACCAAGTATAATATATGATTAACCGCTAAAATAATAAAACAAGATGCCGTAACATCACTAATAAAATGTCCGCCCATTAATATACGGCTAAAACCAACTAACGAACCGAAGAGTAGGGCGGTAACATAAAGCCATGAAAAATATATATGCGGAAAAATATAAGCAAAGCTAGTGAAATAATAACCCATGGCGGCATGACCGGAGGAAAATGAGCAATTACGATCACATTGATCGGTTATTAGCAAAGCCTTGGTAAAATCTTTTTCTCCGCCGAAATTCTCTATTTGCGTCGGGCGGGCTCTACCGAAATTCTCTTTTAAAGCGTAATTAACTATCAACCCCGGACCGATAGCAGCAGTAATTAATATATAAAAACTCCATGATAAAAAAATAGATTTTCTATATTTAATAAGATAATAAAATGTCCACAATAAAGATATTATAACTATCGCTTTCGTTAATATCGGTATAGATAAAAATAAAAACCTCACTATAGCGGTATTTTTATAAATAAAGCCGTTACTATGGTGATAGAAAAATTTAGAAAAATCTATATCTAATTGAGGAAATAAAGTAAGTATAATTAAAATAATTCCTGATATAAACATACTTATATAAACTAAACGATTATTAATCATAGACGATAGAACAAGAATAAGTTATAAGTTAAGATTATAATAACTATAGAAATTAATTATGTCATCATTCAATATTAAAAACCATAAAAATGATTTACTCTTTGTGCCGCTCGGTGGAGCTAACGAAATAGGGATGAACGTTAACCTTTATCATTATAAAGGTAAATGGTTGATGATTGATTGCGGTAGCGGATTTGCCGATGATTATTTACCCGGCGTTGATATGGTAATTGCTGATATTAGCTTTATTGAAAAACATAAAAAAGATTTAGTGGGTCTTATACTTACGCATGCTCATGAAGATCATTTAGGGGGCGTACAATATTTATGGAATAGTCTGAAATGCCCAATATATGCCACTAAATTTACGGCAAATTTTTTAAAACTGCGTTTAGCAGAATATGATTTTGCTAAAAATATCAAGATTCATGAAGTAGACGCCGGTGCAAAAATTAACATAGAGCCGTTTTCTCTTGAAATGGTGCCGTTAACACATTCAGCACCGGAAATGCAAGCTATTATGATCCGTACCGAAATGGGGAATGTACTTCATACGGGAGATTGGAAATTTGATAACGATCCGATATTAGGGGTGAAAGCCGATGAAGAGCTTTTGACTAGGTACGGCGATGAGGGAGTTTTAGCTTTAGTATGCGATTCAACTAACGTATTTAACGAAGGTAGTTCAGGTTCGGAAGGCGAAGTACGTAAAAGTCTGATAGATATAATAGCCGGTTGCCCTAAATTAGTGGTGGTTTCAACTTTTGCCTCGAATCTTGCACGATTAGATACTTTAATACATGCAGGGCAGTTAGCGGGCAGAAAAGTTGTTTTAACCGGCAGAAGCTTACATAGAATGATGAGTGCAGCACAAGAAAGCGGTTATTTTCAAGATATCGCACCTCTAATCAATGAACGGGATATAAGTAGATTTAAAAAAGAAGAATTATTAGTAATTGCTACAGGCTGTCAGGGTGAGCCGATGGCAGCAACCGCTAAAATGGCAAGTAATTCTCATCAATCAATAAAATTAGCTCCAAAAGATACCGTTATTTTTTCTTCAAAAATTATCCCCGGTAATGAAAAGAAAATATTTAGGATGTTTAATATATTTGTTAAAGCCGGTATTGAAGTGATTACCGAACGTGACCATTTTGTGCATGTATCGGGTCATCCGGCTGTTGACGAGCTTAAAAAAATATATTCTTTGATTAGACCTAACGTTTGTGTGCCTGTTCACGGCGAACCTGTGCATATCCACGAACATGTTAAACTTGCTAAGAAAAACGGCATAAAACATGCAGTAGAAGTAGAAAACGGCAGTGTAGTGTTGCTTGAGCTGAATAATTCACGAGTAATTGCTAAGGTTAATAGCGGCTATTTAGCGGTTGACGGCAATTATCTATTACCGGTAGAGTCATCAATCTTTAAGGCTCGTAGGCGTATGCGTGAGTCCGGCATAGTAATAGCTACGGTTGTAATAAATAATAAAGGCGAATTAGTAGCAAATCCTGTATTGTCGATGCCCGGGCTGCTTGATTCAAAAGAAGATATAAAATTAATTAATCTAATTAAAAACGATATAGTTAAACTTATTGAAATTCAAAATAAGCAAGTAAAAAGAATTTTATCAACTGAGCAAATTGAAGAAGCTATAAAATCAACTATCCGCAAAACTTTAAAACACGAAGTCAATAAATCTCCGGTAATTAAAGTAAATATTGAAAAAATTATTGAATAGTTGTTTCTTATAAATCGGAATAGACCGTCATTGCGAGCGACTGAAAGCCTTGTTGTGTGGATACCCCCAAACCGTCATGGCGAGGAGGCATTGTTGCGTGGATCGGAATCATTACAAAAAACCTCGTCATTGCGAGGAGATGCGTAGCATCGACGTGGCAATCTAAAGAAAAAATAGCAAAAAATGCTATGCAATTTATTATTTTCTAGATTGCCACGCTCCTTACAGTCGCTCGCAATGACGTTTGGGGTATCCACGCAACAATGCCTCCTCGCCATGACGGTTTTTGTAACGACCTTGAGCCATGCAACAAGGCTGCGACTGAAAGGAGCGTGGCAATCCATTTTAAAGGGATATTATGAGCGAAGTATGTTTAATTGATAAGGTCTGTGTTCCGTGTCAAGGAGGTATGCCTCCTTTAAATGATAAGGAAATAAACACATTTTTAGCTCAACTTGAAAAGGATTGGCTAATTAATGAAGTTGGGCATTTATATAGAAAATATATATTTAGTAATTTTATAGAGGCTATGGATTTTGCTAATAAAATAGCCAACCTTGCTGAAAAGGAAGGCCATCATCCGGATTTAACCGTATCGTACGGCATGTGTAAGGTAGAAATATGGACTCATAAAATCAATGGTCTTACGGAAAGTGATTTTATATTAGCTGCCAAAATTGAAGCCATTGCCGGTAGTAAATAGCCTTGTTGCCTGGCTCGAATTTTTGCAAAGCGTTCGGTGTCATGCCGTGACTTGATCACGGCATCCAGTCTTTTTATTAAGGTTTTTCTGGATACCGTGGTCAAGCCACGGTATGACATTGAAGCCATTTTTCGATCCACGCAACAATGCCTACTCGCATATCGTAATATATTTAACTAAAATATTTACGTTCTTTAATCATATTGCTGTCTTCACTAGTATTTTCTTCACCCTTTGAGCGTTTTTTATTGACCTCACGTTGATCATTTTCTGAATTTTCTTTGAAATTATTTTTTGGTTTTATATCAGCTTTTACCGATTGCTTTAAACCTTCAGCATTTTTTATAGTTAATTTTGCTTTACCTTTATTATCAAAGCCGATAAGTTTAACTTTCACTATATCACCGTATTTTAAAACGCTAGCTACAGACTCAATTCTTTCTTCGGAAATTTCGCTAATATGCACGAAGCCATCCTTGCTGCCGAGATAGTTAATAAATGCACCGGAATCTAACACTTTTACTACGGTACCGTTAAATATTTCGCCGATTTCAGGTTCAATAGCAATTGACTTGACTTTGTCCATGGCAATTTTTAATTTTTCCTTATCTGAAGCATAAATAGAAACTGTACCATCATCGCTGATATCGATTTTAGCACCGCTAGTTTCACAAATTTCTTTTATTACTTTGCCGCCGGTACCTATAACTTCTCTAATTTTATCTTTATCGATTTTTATACTTTGAGTACAAGGTGCATGTCGGCTAATTTCCAAATTAGGTGAATTAATTACTTTATTCATTTGCTCAAGGATATGCAAACGACCGTTTTTTGCTTGCTCAAGTGCTTCCTTCATTATTTCAAAAGTTACGCCGGATATTTTTATATCCATTTGCAACGCCGTTATTCCTTCACTGCTACCTGCTACTTTAAAGTCCATATCGCCTAAATAATCTTCATCGCCGAGTATATCCGATAATACGGCAAATTTACTACCTTCTTTAACGAGTCCCATGGCAATACCGGCAATAGGTGATTTTATAGGAACACCGGCATACATTAAAGCAAGCGAAGTACCGCAAACCGTCGCCATTGAAGAAGAGCCGTTAGATTCGGTAGTTTCGGCAACTACCCTGATTGAATAAGGAAATTGTGTTTTAGTCGGTAAGACGGAATTAATAGCACGCCATGCGAGTTTACCGTGTCCGACTTCACGACGTCCCGGTGCTCTCATCGGTGTTGCTTGACCGACGCAATAAGGCGGGAAAATATAGTTAAGCATAAAACGCTCTTTATATTCACCTTCCAGGCTATCAACGATTTGTTCATCTTGAGTAGTGCCGAGTGTTGCGGTCACTAAACTTTGTGTTTCGCCTCTAGTAAATAAAGCTGACCCGTGAGTCCTCGGCAATATTCCTACTTCACAAGCAATTTGTCTGATATCGGTAGATTTACGTCCGTCAATTCGATGGTTATTTTGTAGAATATCACTGCGTAATATGTCAGCTTCAACTTTTTTAAGAGCTGACTCAATTTGATAATTATTATAAGTTTTATTAGCCATATCCTCGGCAAAATGCTCAAGAACTTTGGCAGGAATAGCATCTAAGGTGGTACTACGTTCCTGTTTTGAAGTTATGGTAAAAGCTTCCTTTATTTCTTTCCCTACCATTTTCTCAATTTGCTCTTTTAAATGTGCGGGGTATAAATCCTGCATTTGTAATTTCGGTTTACCTGCTTCTTTTGCGAGTTCTTTAATTATTTGAATTACCGGCTGAAATGCGTCATATCCGAACTTTACACCTGCAAGCATTTGATCTTCGGATAATAAATTAGCTTCCGACTCAACCATCATTACGGAAGTTTCAGTACCGGCAACGATTAATTCTAATTGACTAGATTTTAAGGCTTCAAATGACGGGTTTAAGACAAATTCACCGTTGATAAAACCGACTTTATTAGCGGCAATTATTTCCGTATATGGAGCAGGGGATAGTGCTAGTGCTGCTGAAGCCCCAATAACCGCAAGAATATCGGTAGTACATTCCGGATCGTACGAAAGGACAGTACAAACTACTTGCGTTTCATTAACAAAAGCCGGATGGAATAAAGGTCTGATCGGTCTATCGATTAAGCGAGATATTAAAACTTCTTTATCGGATGCTTTACCCTCACGTTTAAAAAATCCACCCGGTATTTTACCCGCTGCACCTGCCATTTCTCTATAATGGGTAGTTAACGGGAAAAAACCTATACCTTCTTTTGCTTCCTTAGCACTTACTGCCGTACATAATAATACGGAGTTACCCATTTTTACCATTACTGCACCGTCTGCTTGCCTAGCAATTTTACCGGTACTGATCTCAAGGGTTTTCCCACCCCATTCTATTGTTTTCGTTATTTCATTAAACATTTTCATCTCATAATTATAATTGTTTTTTTGTTATCCGTATGTCATTCCCGCGAAAGCGGGAATCCAGAGAATATTTAAGCGAATTATATAGTAAATTTTTATATAATTTTGCTTATTTTAAGTGTTTTTTCTGGATTCCCGCCTGTGCGGGAATGACATACAGCACTTTTTTAGAGCCACACGGCAACGCCATACCTTCGCAGGGATTGTAAAGGTTACGTAATTCGTTGACAATTTTGTAAGAAAGCAAGAGGAGTTTTAGCTGCCAAAGATTGATGAGTTCTGATTTCATTATAATAAATTAAATACTCAAATAATCTATCTTTAAGCTCCTCTATATCCTTAA
>JAJIYK010000011.1 GCA_020881235.1 Rickettsia endosymbiont of Oxypoda opaca
ACTTATTTTGGCTAATCAAATAATCTGTATAAATATCAAGTAATTTTTCTTTCAATTCTTATTTCCGTGATTATTGTTTATCTCCTCATTTCTTATATTAATTTTACACTTCTTGCAACCTTCACTGCGTAACATGAGTCAGTTACTGCTGTATTAACTGTAAAGCCTGATTGATTCAAATTAAACTTACAACGCTGATCCCCTAAATTTGTTCGGCAATGCGGCAAGTAAGTTTCGCACATAGTTTGTGATAAAAATTGCGTTAAGCCCCTTACTTCTGCATGAAATAGGTTTTTATTTAAGGTAACTTCCCCTAGCACGCCCCGCTTTTGGATTATTTTACCGCTTTCAGGTAATAGGTAATTTACTAAAAATATTTCTACTTCAGCAAAATCATATTTACCGGCTAAAAGGTCAGTTTCAGTTATTTTATTGTCGTGAAATTGTCCCACTAAATCCAAATTATCTACTGCCATATTGCTATTACTTTCTACATACAATATCCGTAGAAAACTGTGACCCACGAGCCATAAGATATTTCCGGCGGAAACTGTATTTCAGCAAAGGGGTTCATAAAAAGCAGATGTTTTATTTATTAAGGGAGTTATTGGACAAGGATTTTAAGTTATCGTAAACCTCTTTACGGTCACCTATTTTAAGTACTAAAATTAATAATATTTTATGCACGACTTGATAAATCACCCTATAATCTCCAATTCTTAGTCGGTATAAATTATCTATACCGAATAGCTTTTTTATCCCTACAGGTAAAGGCGTAGTTTTTAAATCTTCGAGTTTTTGGATTATAGTTTGCTGTAATTGCTTAGGTAATTTTTTTAGCTGTCTTTGAGAGGCTGGAGAAAGTTCAATTTTGTATTCCAAAGACATAGTTTAAAATATTTCTTTTTTAAATTCATCTAAAGAAATAGTGCCTTTTTGCTTTACTTCTTTAACAGCTTCTTTAGCGTCTTGTAAATCTAGTTGATCTTCTATAATTTCAATTAGCTTTAAATCTTCAAGCGGTACTATGGCAGCAAGGTCTTTACCTCTACGACTTAAAACTATTCTTTCTTTGCCATAGCTGGTTCGGTTTATTATTTCTGAAAAATGTTCTCTAGCACTTGCTGTAGTAATACTACCCATATTAACCTATATTACAATATTACTGTATCGTACAATTCGTACTAACCTTTTGTCAAGACAATAATTTTTATTATTTGCAATAGTTTAGTTTTATACTATATTTTTTATGCTAAAATTTATTTATGAAAAACAAGTATGAAAAAATACTGTCACTATTCTATTCTTATATTAATCTTCGCCCAAGTTAACCAAGTTTTTGCATTAGAGGATAAGGATGATTCCTTTATAGGATATTACAATGAGGGTATAAATTTGTACAAAAAAGAAAAATATGATTTAGCTGTAGAGTCTTACGATAAAGCAATTGAACTAAATCCTAATGATTTTGGTATATATAGCAATAAAGGTCTTGCTTTAGAAAAATTAGGTAAATATAAACTAGCTCTTGAAGCTCATAATAAAGCAATTGAATTAAACCCTAATAATTTTTGTATATATAGCAATAAAGGTCTTGTTTTCGCCAAATTAGGTGAATACAATTTGGCTATTGAGTCTTTTAATAAAGCAATTGAGTTAAACCCTAATTTTTCTGAAGCATATACTAACAAGGGTCTTAGTTTAGCTAAATTAGGCGAGTATGATTTAGCTATAGAATCTTACGATAAAGCAATTGAATTAAATCCTAATGATCCCTTTGCATATAATAATAAAGGTCTTAGTTTAGCTAAATTAGGTGACTACGATTTAGCTATAAAGTCTTACGATAAAGCAATCGAGTTAAATCCTAATGACTCCTTTCCTCATACTAATAAAGGTCTTGCTTTATACTATTTAGGTGACTATGATTTAGCTATAGAGTCTTATGATAAAGCAGTTGAATTAAATCCTAATGATTCCGCTGCATATAGTAATAAAGGTCTTGCTTTAGAAAAATTAGGTAAATATACCTTAGCCCTTGAAGCTCATAGTAAGGCAATTGAGTTAAACCCGAAATTCTTTAAAGCATATAACAATAAAGGTGGTGTTTTATATTATTTAGGTAAATATGATTTAGCACTTGAAGCTTTTAACAAAGCAATTGGGTTAAATCCTAAATTTTCTGAAGCATATAACAACAAGAGTAGTGCTTTATACCTTTTAGGTAAATACGACTTAGCTGTAGAAGCTTATAATAAGGCGATTGAACTCGATGCTAAAAATATTGAAATACAAAATAATCAAAAACGCTTATTACAGCTTATTAAGTAAAAAATATTTGAATGCTTTTTACTTTATTATTTTTTCAGTCTACTCTGTTCCTTAGATTTTTTAATCTTAAAATAAGCGAGCCAATGATGCCATTCGTCGATTGTCATTTGTTCAATTTCGGAAACTGTTTTATGCAAATGCTCGGCAAGCACAAACATATTCAGCAATATTGGCTCATCCATTAGTTTTTTTCCGACATCTCTAAATCGCTTTCACTCATAATATTATTAGCAATTCTGATTAAAACGTCAGGGTCACAGCTACGCATTAATTCTGGTTTATCGGCACGACTAAATAAGCAATTGCCTTCTTTATCTTTAGCCTTCATAATTAATGCTTCGACCATCAACCCTAAATCATCCTCTTTAGCCATTTTGTATAAGCAATTTTTTTGTGCTAAAGTTAAAGGGGAACAGTAAATATATAGCGGATTATCCCCGTCGCCCCATTCGGGTACTTCAATTATTTTAATTTCCTTAGTGTCAAAATGTGCTTTCACTCGATCTATAATTTTGTCATGCATATTAATCCTCTGCTTGAATATTTTGTTTTAATTCGCCGTTACCTTGAAAAGTAAAAGAGCTCTCAACGAGTCCGTCAAATGATGCTTGCCTTGAGATACCGGTAACAATTGCATTGCCGTTAAAATATTTGCCGTTATTATCGCCTTCAGGATAAAGTCGTAATTCTACAGTACTACCGATAACCATTTTACCTTGACCCTCTAAATCTTCCGTATCCCAAAATGCATCAATCGAACCTGACCAGCTTTTAATGGTCGCTTGATTCTTCCGCCACTCTGTACCGATAACGCTAGCATCCACAGTGTCGCAAACTTCTTCCAGCGACCATGATTTTACCTCCATAATTTGTTTTTCGCCTATTTTAACGATTCCTTCTGATCCTGCATGGGTTGACATTTTCTTTTTCCTCCTTTTTTAGTTAATTTTTATATAATAATTTCCGGCTTGTCTTCCTTGGTTCTATAACTTACCGAAAATACTAGAGTTGCAACCGCTACAGGCTGATCGCCGTCGCTATTAAGATTGATGTCGGTTGATTGCAATCGGCAATCTTTGCAGAGCTTTTTAAGGATAATGCTATTTGCCACTAACCGCTCTATTTGTGCTGCGATATTATCGACTGTTTTATTTACATTTTCGGTAGCTTTGGCGTAGCACTCGACGATTATTTTAACTATGCGATCTTGTGAGCGTGGCGGCGTTATCGTTGAAGTAGTCACTTCTTCATTGATTGAAAAGACAATAATACCGGGTAAAGAGGTGAATTCCATATTGTAAAGCCGAGTATCATAAACCCGATTGCCGACTAGAGTTTTGCCTTGCAATAGCTCAACAAAAGCCTCTCTTATTACAGTTCTGGCGTGCCTCATACGCCTTGCCTTTCAAGCAGTAAACTAGTCCAGCCGCTGCCGTCGGGTTTGATTTCAACAATGCGGTAATTACGATTCTGGACTGTAAGTAAATCCCCATACTCAACTTCTATAATATCGTCCTCGGCACACTCAAATATCGGTTTATTGCCTGCTACTCCAGCTATGCCGCTATCAATATCAAAATAGTCTTCGCTCATAATGCCCTTAATTACATAAGGCTTACCAAATGCCGGCGTTAAAATAGCATTAACTGCGAATCCTTGCTCAACATCTAGAAACTCGCTAAAATCTTCTTGAAATGCCATAAAATTTTTTATATGTTTATTCTGTTTGATGTAATGTTAGAAAGATGTTATAATATGATTGTATCGTTTGCTTGCCGAGATACAGAGAAATTATTTGAAGATAAGTTAATTAAACGTTTTCACTCCTTTTCTAGGCAAGCACAAATAAAGTTAGCATTTTTGGATTCAGCAAGTAATATTAATGAATTACGAACACCACCAGGTAATAGATTAGAGTTACTTGAAGGCAATCGTAAAAATCAATATAGTATTCGTATCAATAATCAATGGCGTATATGTTTTACTTGGCATAATGGAAATGCACATAATGTTGAAATTGTTGATTATCATTAGGAGAATATTTATGACCCAATTACTTGACCTTATAACCCCTGGCGATGTCTTATATGAAGAATTTATGAAACCTTTAAATATAAGTCAAAATCAATTAGCTCGTGATATTGATGTACCGCCAAGCCGTGTTCATGCTATAGTGCATGGCAAACGAACTCTTACAGCTGATATGGCATTGCGATTAGGAAAATATTTTAAGACTTCAGCACAATTATGGATTAATCTACAAGCCAGATATGATCTAAAATTAGCACAACGTAATGATTGGCCTCATATTAAAAATCGTGTTCGTACTATGGAAATATCTAGAGCTGTCAGTTAGTAAAATTAAGCTTTCCTAGCCACAGCAAATGACTCCACATGCCTAATAGCAATGTTGATATCTTGCATTAAACGAATACGGATACCTCCGCTTGTTCCTAAGGCATATGGATCAACTAATACGTCAAGTACGCCCCATTGCCCAATGATTAAATCGGCAAAATTACCGAATAATAAAGTATCTGCTGGCATTTGGAGAACGTTCATAGAACTGTGTCAAACTAGAAAGCTCTTCCAAAATTTAGCCTATTGGGAAAGTAAATATCTAGCTGGGAAATTGTCAGTGCCCAATTTGATACTGGCATGTTCCATTTAGCTGTTATCTGTTTTATA
>JAJIYK010000012.1 GCA_020881235.1 Rickettsia endosymbiont of Oxypoda opaca
AATAGTAAAGAACAGGCCGTAAGATGGGTGCAAACTCATGGAATGGAAGCAGGTAATATTGCAAGAGAGATGATAGACCCTACTAATAAATTAGGGGATGCACATATAAATAATGTAGGATCACAAGCAGAAAGTTTATCAAGTGTACATTCTACAGTTAATGCTTCATATAGCAGTAGTTCAACTAAAGCTGAAATAAAATCTACATATAATGCAAATACTGGAAAGCTTGTAGAATCATCAATTAGCAGTGGTACAACAGGTGATACTAAATCTTTAACCCAAAATACAGAAAATAATATAGATGCTGGTCAAAAAGTGTATAATACCAATTATCCTGAAGGAACTAGCTTGCAAAATATACGTAATACAATTTCTGAAGATAAAAATAAGATAAAAAAAGAATTTGATAATACACCTAAATCTACTGCTGTAAGAGTTGTAGGGCAGGTGATCGAAAATGCAAGTGATGTAAAGGATGTTTATATAAAAGATAAAGATAAATAAAATTTATGAAATTAATTAAGCCAAAATTAAACTTGAAATATTATTGTATTTTAGCGACCCCAGCCTTTATTCCTTACTCTATTATTATGCGAGTTGGGGATATAATATGGTCAATTCCTTTACAGTTAGTAAGCTTTTGTGTACTACTAGCTTTTTTGATGTTTGGACTTAAAATATTCTTTAATTGCATAGATTTTTTAATAGAAGATCATAAAGTTTCATACGTTAATCGCTTCTTTAATTATACTATAATAGATATTAGGTACGAAGATATAAAAGAAGTAAATTTAAAATGTAATGTTTTGCAACGCTTATTTGGTCTTGGGACTATTTCGATGTTGAGTAATGCTACTGCAAAAAAAGCTGGAATAAAGTTTTTTAGTATTGAAAACCCTCTTGAAGTATATCAAGAAATTCAAAACAAAATTGATCAATGTAAAAGAAATGAATAATAAATCAATAATTATAGATAATCAGTACCCAATAAATGTTTTGTATCAACGTATTTCTAAACATCTACAGTTAGCTAAACGCAATATACTACAAAATATTAATACCGAAATGGTAAAAACATACTGGCTGATCGGTTATGAAATTGTTGAAGAAGAACAAAAAGGTAGTAATAGAGCTATATATGGTGAAGAACT
Organism: Rickettsia endosymbiont of Oxypoda opaca; assembly: GCA_020881235.1. Taxonomy (GTDB): domain Bacteria; phylum Pseudomonadota; class Alphaproteobacteria; order Rickettsiales; family Rickettsiaceae; genus Rickettsia. The sequence goes on from JAJIYK010000012.1 coordinate 1,155, forward strand.
TATACAAAAGCTCTCTAAGAAATTAAGGTATGAGTTTGGCAAAGGTTATTCTGTATCTAATTTACGTAATATGCGTAAATTTTATTTAGCTTATCAAAATCAAATTCACCAGACAGTGTCTGGCGAATTTGAACCGAAGCTTTCGTGGTCACAATATTGCTTATTAATGCAAATATCCAATATATCTGCTAGAGATTTTTATGAAAAAGAAGCAATAAAAAATTACTGGTCTGTTAGAGAATTAGAACGACAAATAGGTAGTTTACTTTATGAACGACTATCTAGAAGTAAAAATAAAGAAGATATAATAAAACTTGCATTAAAAGGACAAGAAATTGAAAAACCACAAGATGCTATAAAAGATCCCCTTATATTAGAGTTTTTAAATATTCCGGAAGCATACCAATTAAATGAGAACAAGATTGAAAAAGCTTTAATTACTAATTTACAGCATTTTTTGCTTGAATTAGGCAAAGGTTTTGCTTTTGTAGAAAGACAAAAAAGAATTACTCTTAGCGGTAACAATTTTTATGTGGATTTAGTTTTTTATCACGCCATACTAAAATGTTATGTTTTAATAGAATTAAAGACCCGTAAAGTAACGCATGCCGATTTAGGTCAAATACAATTTTATGTAAATTACTTTGATCAAGAGATTGTTACTGAAGGAGATAATCCAACAATAGGACTTATCTTATGCACTGATAAAAACGATGCAATGGTAAAATATACTTTAGGCGAAAAGAATCAACAAATTTTTGCTTCAAAATATCAATTCCATTTACCTAGTGAAATTGAACTCGAGCAAGAACTTAAAAGAGAAATTAAAGAAATAGAACAACGTATGTGCATAAAAACTATTGATAAAAATTAATTATGAAATCTCAAAAACAAGATAGTTTTACTAGAGGTTCTCAAGTTTTTGCACATCAAGTACGGATGTTTTTGCAAGGGTGTATTAATTCATTTATTGTCGGCTTAATATTAACCGTAATTTGGATTATATTTCGTTCATGT
>JAJIYK010000013.1 GCA_020881235.1 Rickettsia endosymbiont of Oxypoda opaca
GAGTCTTTTTATGACATTATAGACTGGATTCCGTGGTCGTAGCCACGGAATGACAGAATTTTCACCTCTTTATTTAAACGTTCGTACAGCAGTGGGCTCGACCACGGTATGACGCCGTACTTGTAATAACCATAATAAATACGATAAATTATGAGCCATGCAACAACGCTGCACAGGAATGACATCGATATTAAGATTTCTTTATACCTAAATGATTATAAGCAGTATAGTAAAAAAATATAATTAATTATGTTTAATTTAAACAAACTACGAAATATGCAATTAAACACGCAATTTATTACAAAATTCTTGAATAATTTATTAACTAATGTAAAAGTGCGTTGGTTGTATAAAAAAAATATTGTTATTTTATTTGGCAGCAAAGGTGTTTTTCTTAGTGCTTTTATAAAAAATAAGTTAGTAGAAAGTTTATTTATTCCCTTTGCAGATTCGATAGATTTAAACTTATATAAAAGTTTTTTTCATAAATTTAAAAATTCCGATGTTTTTTTCTTACTTGACGGTCTTGATTGCAAAATGCGTCATGATTCAATACCTATATTGCAATCGATAGTAAAAACTAGCCCTATCGAGCAATTTATTAACGGCTATTTTAATAAAGACGATATAACAGCACATTATGTTTATAAGAAGACTACGACACCGAGCGAGCTTTGGTCTACTTTAATTATGTCTAGCCCTTATCAACCGCCTTTAAGCGATATAGGTGAATGTGTATTTGAAAACAAATCACTAACCTTTAAAGGAATTTATTTTTTAGCGTTAGAATTTAAAATTATCCTTGATAAAATAATAAAAAATACTCAGCAAAATAAATATGCCGATTATTTTCAGATATGTGTATTTATTTTAGAAGCAAGCGGCATTAAATTTATTATAAAACATCAAGATAATATAATTTCTATGCGTACCTTTGAATATCCTCCCGATAAATCAGAGTCATATATTCAAGGAATTATTGAACAAGAAATAAATGATTGTTTGTTATTATTTAAAAACTATATCGGTAACTTAAACAATGAAGCGTGTATAATTTTTATAGTAGAACCTGAATTACAAACTTTATTACAACAATCAAATTTTGAAAATCATCCGGTAATTTTCATCCCCGCAGATGGGATATTAAATGAAGTAAATTTAACCGCTAATAAATTCTTAGACGCTAATATTAGCAAATTATTTATCAAATATAAAAATTTCCGAGCGACTAATATTTATTTAAAATCAATAGAAAAACTTAACTTTATCGGTTCCCTAATATTTAAATTATTTAGTTTCGGTATAATTATATTGCTTATTATAGCAGGGGCTACTAAATACAAAACATTACGAAACAATAAAGCATCACTTTTTTTTAGTGAAAAATATTACGCAACGACCCAACAATATGATGAGATAAAACGTAAATATCCTTACATTCAAAATACCACTAATTTAGCAGACTTATATGTGATAGAAAAATTATTGGAAGCACCGGTAACATTACCGTTTGATTTGTTAGAAAAATATATAACAACTTTAGGACCGCCTTTTCAGTTAAAAGAAATCACATGGGAGTTGACTGATGTAGATAACATATTATTGATGTCGAAAAGATATTTAAATGTTAGCATTCTGCTTAATTTTACAACCACTAACTTATCGGTAACAGAATCTATAAACAAATTAAATGACCATATAAAACTTATCCAAGATACTATGACCGACAAAAATATTAAACTCAATATCACCATATCTAAAGATAAAATAATTAATATATCCGGTAAGGTAGTAATACCGTTATTCATTAAATATAGCCAAAAAGGATAGGAATATGTTTACAAAATATATTATGTATTTAAAAAATTATATTTTTTTTCAATTTGTCGTATATTTTTTTTGTACTTCACTAATTATTATCCTAATACAAAGTCTTAAGCAAGAGTATAAGGACTCTACTATTAGGAAACAGAGTGCCCAAGAAGCTCTAACGGAAGAAACTTTAAAATTATATTCTATAGTTAATTCTAAAGGAGAGCTATTAGAAGCTTATACCAAATATGCCAATTTAAATATTCATAAGAGAACCGACTGTTTAAACCATCATGAACTTATACCGAAAATACAAAGCCTGGCCGATAAATATAAATTAGCTGAACCCATTGACGTAACTATTAATACAGTCTTCCTAAAAAATAATATTCAGGAATTTCAAGACGAACATGAAAAAATTAATATAGATAGTTATAGTGTGAATTTAAAATTTGCCGCCCAAGATTTCAATACGTTTTTACAAATATTTCGAGAAATTTATTCTTATATGCCGGTTAACACTATCGTAGCTTTTGTACGAGTACGTAACGAGGAAGTACTTACTCCTAAAACTATTTATAAACTTTCAACAGCAAAATCCCCTGATTTTATTTATGCTAAATTAACTATGTATATTAGAGAATTAGTATCAAAAGACTAACTATAAATAATATGATTATATTAAATAATATTAATTCTCAATTGTTTAAAAAAGATATTATGAATAATTTTATTGATAATATCTCGAGCCTTACATGTTCAACACTGGCAAATATTATTTCCATAGACTATGTAATAAGGCTTAACTCTAAACCTGATGCTAAAAAATATATTGCTTCTTGCATTCACAAATTAAAAACTTTTTTAGGTCATAAGGTCATAAACGACGATAGTTTTTCAGTAGCTTTAACGTTATTTGCCGTAGCTATTACACCTGAGGATACAAATACTGCTCATAAAGATAATATTTTAGAGCAATCGCAAGATATAGTGGCGGAGAATTTAGTAAATATTTATTTTAAAGATATAGTTATAAGCGATGCTGATAAAGTAGCAATTAAAGCAGTATTTAAGAATTTATTAAAAGAAAAAAATTCTAACAATATAATTAATTATATTCAATCTAATCCAGAATTATTTTGTAGCTCGGTAATGTATGCAATAAAGAAATATCAGAGGCAAGACGAGATAAATTTGTATATAAAAAAAGAAATTGATAAAGTATTAGAAATTTCTTTAGAGTTTACTAAAAAAAATAATACATTTAAACAAGCCGCCGGTAAAATTGCCAGTGCTATTTGTGCGTTAGCCATCGGAGCAATTAGCATTGCAACAGCCGGTGCTACTTTTTCCCTCATAGTTATACCGACTTCTATTTTTGCTATAAAATACGCACCTCAAATCGGCGAAAAAATCGGCGAGTTGATTTTAAATAATGATTCGGTAATAAAATCTAAAGAGAAAGAAATTAATGAATTCAAAGTTGAAATTCAAAATAATAATCAAGCTTTTTTGGTGCAAGAAAAAGCAAAAGAGCGTAATAAAAATAAAGAGGTAGGAACTACAATTTCTCCTAACAAAATAAATATTGCAAAGGAAAATATTAATAAAGTTAAAAAGCCGCAACATGAAAAACATAGATGACGTTGTTGCATGGCTCGGAATCATTACAAAAAACCCCGTCATTGCGAGGAGGGACGTAGTGCCGACGTGGCAATCTAGGAAAAAAACAGCAAAAAATGCTATGAAAATTATTATTTTCTAGATTGCCACGCCGCTTGCAGCGGCTCGCAATGACGTTACATTTAATGTCTATACCTTAATGCTTTTTGCTATATAATCAGCGAGGCTCTAAAATAAATTCAGGATGACGGAAGCTAGGCTCTATGATAACTTAGAATTTACACCGGTGTGGAAAGCTGTTATGCTATACAGCGTCATTCAGGAAGCTTGATACTGATACAAGCAAATTTTTCGGCATTCGCCTATGCTCACGTACTCTAACTCTAGTACGGTAGCTTAGCTCTTCCTCAAATTCATCTTGTCTGAAGCGATCGAGATTTAGCTGTAGTCAATTCTTTAAAATACAATTAATAGTTATTTATGAGTATAACAATCCATTCAACCGAAGATTTTCACAAGATGCGAGTAGCGGGGAAGTTGGCGGCTGAAACTTTAGATTTTATTACCGATTATGTAAATCCCGGAGTTACTACGAACTCCCTGAATAATCTTTGTCATGATTTTATTATTGCGAGTAATGCTATCCCGGCACCTTTAAATTATAAAGGGTTTCCAAAATCGATTTGCACGTCGATAAATCACGTAGTGTGTCACGGTATCCCAAACGATAAACCGCTAAGGAACGGCGATATAGTTAACATTGATGTAACCGTAATTGTTGACGGATGGTATGGCGATACTAGTCGTATGTATTATGTCGGTGAGGTGGCGATTAAACCGAAGCGGCTTATTCAGGTTACCTATGACGCCATGATGAAAGGTATTGAAATAGTTAAGCCCGGTGCACATTTCGGTGATATAGGGCATGCTATCCAAACTTACGCCGAGAAGCATAATTATTCGGTGGTAAGAGATTATACGGGGCACGGTATCGGTCAAGTTTTTCACGATGAGCCGACTGTATTAAATTACGGAACTAAAGGCACTGGGGCAGTACTTAAAGAAGGTATGTTTTTTACTATTGAGCCGATGGTTAATGCCGGTCATTATGCTACGCATTTAAGCAAGCTTGACGGCTGGACGGTTACCACTCGTGATAAATCTTTATCGGCACAATTTGAACATACTATAGGAGTCACGAAAGACGGTTTTGAAATATTTACTATGTCGCCTAAAAATCTTTGCTATCCACCTTATGCGTAAACCGTCACTCTGTGGCTATGATGCTCTTGCTGCAGGGCTATCGGTCTCGCCATGGCGAGGTGCCTTTTGGTGCCGTTGTTGCATAGCTCGAATTTTTGCAAAGCGTACGGTGTCATGCCGTGACTTGGTCACGGCATCCAGCCTTTTTATTAAGGTTTTTCCTGGATACCGTGGTCAAGCCACGGTATGACACCATACTTGTAATAACCATAATACGGTAAATTATGAGTCACGCAACAAGGTCGGCGGGAACTCGATACGATACATATTTAATTAGAAATGCTATATGAAAAGTAACTTATATTTAAATAATTTTAATGTTTGGGATTTAACGTACGAAAATGATATTGAAAAAGTTGAGAGTCTTAACGAAGCTGCTGAAGATAATATACCTCATTATATAGGGCATCGCAAGCGGGTAAAGCAACGTCTTATTAATGCCGGCGGAGCATCGGGGTTTTCCGATTATGAGTTACTAGAACTGATATTATTTTCTGCTATCCCTCGCAAAGACGTAAAACCTTTAGCAAAAAAATTGTTGGAAAAATTTAAAAATCTTACTAATTTAATTAGCCTTGATAAAGATAAGTTACTCAGTATAAGCGGTACAAATGAAAATTTATACGTTAATTTTGCGGTAATGCGTGAGTTAATCAATAGGGTATTAAAACAGAGAATAACGAATAAAAATATTATCGGGTCATGGGGAGCTTTAGTTGATTATTTGAAAGTTACAATGAGTAGTATGCCATTAGAGCAGTTTCGCATATTATTCTTGAATAAAAAAAATATTTTAATTGCCGATGAAGTTTTAAGCCAGGGTACCATTGACCAGGCGGCAATATATCCACGGGAAATAATAAAACGAGCGTTATTTAACGAAGCGAGTGCAATTATATTAGTTCATAATCATCCAAGCGGTAGCCCACAGCCTTCAAAGGCTGATATTGATACGACCCGTAAAATAGTAGAAACTTGCCATACCGTAAATATATCGGTACATGACCACGTTATTATAGCTAATAATGATTATTTTAGCTTCAAATCTAATATGTTATTATGACTTATATAAATAGCTATATATTATTATTCATTTGTTCGATGGTAGCGACGAGTTTACTGACAAGGTTATTAATTCGCTATCTTGCTTCTTTGGGAGTGGTGGACGTACCAAGCAACCGTCGCTCACACGATAAAGTAACGCCGCGAGGGGGCGGGCTTGCTATCGTAATTGTGGTAACTATAGCTTTTAGTCTGTTTGAATATTTAACTACCGATGTACTTATTACTTCAATAAAAATTATCCCGCTGTTATTTGTTATTGCGGCAGTGTCGTTTTGGGATGATTTAAAACCGATATCCGCCTTTATTCGGCTAATAGTTCATTTAATTTGCTCTGCTTTTGCCGTTTTCTTTTTTTTATCGCCTGCAGTGTCGCTTGATTATGACCTACCTTTATATATCATTTTTACTTTAGCGGTTATTGCTTTAAGCGGTTTCACAAATATTTATAATTTTATGGACGGCATAGACGGTATTAGTTGTATGCAGTCGATTCATCTATCAATTACGATGTTGCTGTTATGCTATTTACAATCTTATGCAATCGCAAATCTATATTTTATAGTTACTTTAAGCACTATTATACTCGGCTGTTGTTCCGGTTTTTTGATATTTAATTGGCACCCGGCTAAGGTATTTTTAGGGGATATCGGTAGTATTAGCCTTGGCTTTTTAACAGGTCTTTGTTTGCTTTTACTTAGCTCTTCCGGCATCCATTTGTTTATCGCCTGTTTTATTGCGGTATTATATTATATTGCCGACGGCGGTCTCACTATCTTAATTAGACTTATTAATAAAGAAAAAATTTGGCAACCTCATTTAAAACATTTTTTTCAAAAAGCGGTACAAAACGGTAAAACCCATAAACAAGTAGTAAGCAGCGTTGCCGTCTGTAATATATTCTTAATGATATTGTCCTTAACTTCTTTATATTACCCTATTATATCTATTATGCTTGCTTTGGCGGTAATGTTACTCACTTTAGTTAAGTTGTTAAAATGAAACCTATTAAAGATAATCTAGATTTAATCCTTAGGCGAGTTTTAAATAAGCAACATCAGCTACTTGCTGAAATTGTGATTAATTGGCACAAAATTGTCGGCAGCACAATTAGTGCTAAAGCACGTCCTTTAAAAATAACCTCCAGCATACATAAAGGACAGAAAACAAATATACTTCATATACAAATAGAGAATTCTGCAGTCCATCCGGAAATTGCTTTTCAGCAAGAAATAATATTAGAACGCATTGCCATTTACTTAGGTTTCAAAGCAATACATAGTTTACGAATAATGGTTTATAAAAGCTCGAAATAATATCCAAATCGTCATGGCGAGGAGGCATTGGTCTTGTTGCATGGATAGAATTTTTGCAAAGCGTACGGTGTCATGCCGTGACTTGTAGCTATGTTGTTACATGGATCGAGAAATTAATAAAAATCCGTCATTGCGAAGCCACGAAGTGGCTGTGGCAATCCAGGCTATCCCGAATATATGAGGGATTTAATTAGAATACTAAACAAGTTTAGTATAAAAATATGTTTAACTGGATTGCCACGTCGGCACTACGTCCCTCCTCGCAATGACGGCATTTTTTGCAACGATTTCGAGCCATGCAACAACGCTTTCAGTCGCTCGCAACGACGATTTGGACAAGTTCCTCAATCCATACAACAACGTCAACGCTTTCTCGCAAGGCGTCGCCTCCTTTTAATTCTTCATTTCTTCAAACAACAACATAATAACACAATAGATTAATAAAATTTAATAGTTGTATAAAAACTACAGATATTTTTATTAATTTCCTAAGCCTATTTTTCTTAATAATTTATATAGACATAGCAAAATCACCACTATATATTACTGTACCTTAATGTATTTTTAACAAAAATGTAAAAATTTCTTAATAAACTTATCTAAGGTATAATCTCATGAATAACTCTCGGAAAATTCTTAATAAAATATTTAAAACAGGCTTAGTAACGGCCTCTAGCCTTATTTTGCTAATGGGTAACGGTGTGTTTGCGGCCAGGTGTGAGGGCTGCTAAAAAAGATGGAACAAAGGGTGCTCTAATAAGATTGGACTACAGAGAGATAAACCTTGAAACGGGGAGCGGTTTAAAGCCTCTACCCCCTGCCGAACATACCAAATTCGCTGATGGTTCCACATTACAGTTAAACAATATAGAGGCTCGTATTAATACCGGTAAGCAAGAAAATAATATATGTGTGCTTGATTTACACGGGCAAAACGCTACCCTTAATGTGGAAGGAAATATTAAGTTAGGTTCTGTGGTTAATACAACAGAAGGAGATAAAAAGCTTCAAGTCACAATTAATGATGAACAAGCTTTAACTTTAACCGGCACCGGCACAGACGATAATTTAAAATTTTTATTCGGTACTGAAGCAATGCCTAATAGTTATGCTGCCCTGGACAAAGTAACTTTAAAAGGAAACACAGCAAAATTAGAGATAAGTTCGGCCGATAGTCAGGGAATAATATTCGAAACGTCTATAAACGGTGAGAATAATAAGAACGGTAACTTAATTATTAATACACCGGCAGTATTTACTAAAAGCATCGGCAATAAAGGTTCCTTAAATGAAATAAACATTAACGCAACTACAGTTATGTTTAATGGAACAAAAATTAAAGCCGATAAGATTAACCTAACAACCGCTGAGTCAATTTTTAATATTGGCAATAAAAACGTAGCAGTGTTAACCGGTGATGTAGATAATATTAGTGGACAAGACGGGAAGGGACAATTAATTATAACAGGAGAAAATAGTAAAATAACCGGAAATATAGGAGCCACAAATTCACTGCAAGCGATAAGTATTGGGGAAGGTACAACTATTTTGCAAGGTCAGGTAATTAAAGCTAAGTCAGTTGTTTTTGTTGCTGATAACTCTAGTTTGTATCTTGACAACAAGCAAGGAGTAGTATTAACCGGTAATATACGTTTCGACGGCTACGATGCTAAACTTCATGTTGCTGAGGGCATATTAATAGAAGGTAATCTAACAAACTATAGTGAGAAAGTAGTAGGTGAAATTAACTTTCAGGGAAGCGGAGTAGTTCAAGGAAATATAGGTCAAAGAAATATAGAAGGTAAGGCGTTAAAAGATATTAACATTCAAGGCGGCGATACAAAAATAGTTGAATTGCAGGGGGATGTTACCACGAAAAATTTGAGTTTTGTTCTTGCTAATGGACATGATGCCACCGGTATCGTGCAAATAGGCGGTGATTTAATAGCAGAAAATGTTATATTTGCTAACGGCAACGCTCAGGGCGGTATATTAGAATTTAACGGACAAAATGAAAAAGGTTATATTTTTAGCGGTAAGATAGAAAACGGCGGTAACGCCACACTTAAAGTTAATACTTACAAACTTGCGGCAAATGATGTAACTATCGGTGATATCAAAGCAATTGATATTCAAGAAGCTAAAACATTTATAGTAAAGGCCGCTCGTGAGGATGTTACTTTACTGAATGGCGGCAACAAAATTAATTTTGTAGGAGCGAATTCTAGATTAATATTTAAAAGTGTAGATGATGCAACTATAAGCTTAGCTACTGATTTACCGGCTTCTCCTGTCGGCGGCGGTCAATTAGCTTTTATAGGCGGTAAGGGTAAGACTTTAACTATTAAGAGTGATAATCTCGGTGAAAATAGAAAGGTTGGAGAGGTCAACGGTAATAAATTAGCAGAACTAGCTGTTATTGGTAATGTTATTGTAACTGACTTAGACATAAGCGGTATCCGGCAGCTTAATATTGTAAGTGGAGCCAAATTTCTTGATCAAGGAGCGACATCCGCCAATATCCCTCTAATAAATATTGGAGCTGCACATACTAATACTGAGGAGAGCGAAACTATCTACGCACTTGATGCACAAAGCGGTGATTTTGATATTTTAACAGAGGGTAATATTATTAATTTTATGCATGAAGATGCAGCATTTATGTTACAAAATAGTTCGGTTGATGATAGGACTATAACGCTCGCTAATACTCTTGATACGGGAGATAATAATTTTGGTCAAGTTGTAATAAATTCCGTAGAAGCCGATAAGACATTAACTATTGCTAGTGCCGACAATACTATCCTTGGTACCGAGGATCACAAATTAAAAGAATTAATTTTTACAGGTGCAGGAAGCATTGATATATATCCTGATATTTTTGCTACCAACATAAAGGTTGGTAATGCAGTAACCTTAGCTGACGGTAGAAACATTACCGGTGATGTTTTAGGCGGTGCTAATAGTAGTATAGAGTTTTTAGGCGACGGCGAGGTCAATGGCAAGGTCAATGGTCTTAAAATGTTAAAGGTCGGTAAAGGAAACGTATTGCTCCAAGCAGACGATTATTATGTGATTAACGAGATTCAAGGAACCGGTACCAAGACGCTAACCTTACCGGAAAACTTTAACCTAATCGGTGCTATTAACTCAACCGGCGGTGAGCCTTTAAAATTAAACTTCACTAAAGGCGGTAATATAAGCGGTGTGGTTGGGACAGCGGCAAATCCGGTCGGTGACATTACAACAAACGGTGTGACAAGTTTTGATAGTGCCATTAATAGTAACGGTAATATTACATTATCAAAAGGCTCGATAACAGAATTTGTCGATAATATAACCGCAATGAATGTAATAGCCGACAATGCTGTTATAATGGCTACTGACGACCTTGCTTTTAATAGTGATTTAACCGGTAGCGGTACCACGATTAGTTTAGGTATTTCGCAAATAACATATACGGGGCAGGCTAATTTTTCAGATCAATTAACTATTTTAGCAAATTATGATGCAGAAACCCAAGACTGCGGTAACATATTAATTACAGCCGGCAGTAAAATAGACTTATCGCAAGTAACGGATTTACAAATTAATTTTACTGCTCCTGCTATAGATATTACCCAAATAGATGGAAATACTAAATATCCGTTAATATCTTCGGAAGACGGCAACGGGCTAGTAGTTCTACCTATCGATAGAATTAATATTACCCTGAACGATCAACAAAATCGTTTTGTTAAATGGTCTATAGATGAGTCGCCACTGACTGTGTCTGCTACTGATATATCTAAGGAAGTATTAAAGAAAGAGGCGAAAGAAACTCACGATCCGATCGTGAAAGAAGCTATAGAAGCATTACTTAGCGATAATAATAATGATAAAGATATAGTAGAAAAACATCAATATAGTCCTGCAGTTGCTGGATTTGTAAATCAATTAGGTCGTGTTGATAAAGATAAGACGCCGGAAATAATAAAACCCCTGATACAAAATAAGGTCAATCCATCGACTGTCGTTCGTATACATACAAAAGTAAATAATATAGTGAACGCTACCCTAAATACGAGAATGAATAATTTTGTAGCAGAAGCGGCAGGTGATGAAACGGAAACAAAGCTTGGTGTATGGGTGAGTCCTTTTATCGGTAATAGTGAGCAGAAAATAAAAGGTGACGTGAATGATTACAAAGCCAAATCAAGAGGTGCTACCGTCGGATTTGACGGTTTTGTAACCGACGATTTGTTACTCGGCACATCTTATACTAGAGCTTATACGATAATGAAGCATAAAAACGATAAGCTCGGTGATGAAAGTAGAGTTAAGAGCGATATTTACTCTGTATACGGATTATATGACGTACCGAATAGTAATTTATTCTTTAGCGGTATTGCCTTATATAGTAATAGTTTAGTTAAAAATTATTCGCAACGTCCGGTGATATTGGCGGGCGGAGTAATGAGTTATCAAACGGCAATCGGCAAACATAGGTCGCATTCTTATACCGGACAGATTTTGGCAGGATATGATTATTTATCTTCCCAAGCAGTAAACTTAAAACCGATGATAGGTATTAGATATTCTAAATCTAAAGATGCTAGCTATCTTGAGACCGGTACTTCGTTCCAAAATTTAATGGTTAAAGGTGCAACTTCCGATTTAGTTGAAGGAATAGTTGGTTTTAGAGCCTCTAAAAACATCAATACCGGTCATATGATCCTAACTCCGGAATTATATAGTTTTGTTCATCGTCATTTTAAAGATAAATCACAGCTCGTTGATGCAAGGTTACCAGGCATGACAAATCCGTTCCCAAACAGTAAAATTAACCAGGCTAAAATTAGCTTTAATGTTGGGGGCGGTTTGACTGCTAAATATAAAATGATGGAGTATGGTATTAATTACAATGTTAACATTGCAAATAAATACCTTGCTCAACAAGGTAGCTTAAAAATTAGGGTGAATTTCTAGGTTCTGTGGACATTGTTGCGTGGATCGAATTTTTGCAAAGTGTACGGTGTCATACCGTGGCTTGACCCTGTGTTGTACGAACGTTAAAGAAAAGGCTGTGTCATGCCGTGACTTGATCACGGCATCCAGAAAAATAAAGCAGTATTAGGCTTATTTTAGAGTCTTTTTATGACATTATAGAC
>JAJIYK010000014.1 GCA_020881235.1 Rickettsia endosymbiont of Oxypoda opaca
AAACATAATAAAATTATGCTAAAATTAGCATTTTTACTGGATTGCTTCGTCAATTTACTATCGTAAATTTCCTCGCAATGACGGAAAAACAACCTGCAAACCAACGTTCGTACAACACAGGGTCAAGCCACGGTATGACACCTCCCCTTTTATTCACGAGTAATAATATAACAAAACAAAATCTTATAACAGGAAAAAATAATGCGTGCCGAAATTGAAACTTATGTAAAAAAAATTGAGCAATCTTTAGAGTTGCTTCAGAGGTCACTTTGACGTCGATACTTCTACGGCAAGGCTTACTGAACTAGAAGAATTAGTAGCAAATCCTACATTATGGCATGACCGAGTTAATGCTCAAAAACTTTCAAAAGAAAAAAGTATTTTAGAAGAAAAATTAAACTCTTTTCATAAGCTTAAAAATGATTTAAACGATGCTTTAGAATTTGAAGAGCTGGCAGGTATTGAGAACGATACCGCAACGCTTAATCAAATAGAGAAAGACTTACAAAAATTAAGCATTATTGCCGAGAAATTTGAAACTGCTTGTTTATTTTCCGGCGAGGCTGATAATAATAATTGTTTTCTGGAAATTAATGCCGGTGCCGGTGGAACGGAAAGCCACGACTGGGCTTCTATTATGATGCGGATGTATTTACGTTTTGCCGAGCGTTTAGGTTTTAAAACCGAGATAATTAACTTAATTAACGGCGAAGAAGCCGGCATAAAATCATGCACTATTAAAGTAATAGGGCACCAAGCTTACGGGTGGTTTAGAACCGAAGCGGGAGTACATCGATTAGTCAGAATATCGCCCTTTAATGCTGCCGGTAAAAGAATGACCAGCTTTGCCAGTAGTTGGGTATATCCGGAGATTGACGATAGCATAGCGATTGTTATTGACGATAAGGATTTAAGAATAGATACTTACAGATCCTCGGGAGCGGGCGGGCAACATGTTAATACTACCGACTCGGCCGTTCGTATTACTCATTTGCCGACCAATACCGTGACCCAATGCCAAAGCGGCAGATCGCAGCATAAGAATAAAGCCGAAGCAATGAAAATGCTACAAGCAAAACTTTACGAATTAGAACTACAAAAACGTACCGATAGCGTTAACGAACAAAATGCTGCTAAAACCGATAATAGTTGGGGGCATCAAATTAGGTCGTACGTGCTGCAACCTTATCAAATGGTGAAAGATTTACGCACCGGTTTTGAGACTTCTGACACTAAAGGCGTGCTTGACGGCGATTTAGAAAAATTTGTTTCGGCGAGTTTATCAATGAATGTCGGCGGCGGTATTAAGTACTAGGTTCTGTGCAGGCGAGGCGTTGTTGCGTGGATACCTGCAACGTCATTGCGAGCCGCTGCAAGCGGCGTGGCAATCTAGAAAATAATAATTTTCATAGCATTTTTTGCTGTTTTTTTCCTAGATTGCCACGTCGGTACTGCGTACCTCCTCGCAATGACGAGGTAAAATCGATCCACGCAACAATGCCTCCTCGCAATGACGATTTGAGCAACTTCTAGAACCACGCAGCAATATCCCCGCAGACGGCAATTTTTATCAGTCAAAATTTACCTTAATCTACGAATATTTTTAACAATATAAGAAACGGTAGTTATTGGATGACAAATAATTATTTTTACAAGTTTAATATATGTTTTAAAATTTTTATCTTCAATAAACCACATATACAAATCATAAATCGGTTTGTTCTTTTCAGGAATTACATATTTACCTTGAAATATTTTTTTCAAAGTTTTTTTTGCGATTCTAATTTCTTCTTTACGTTCTTCTGTAAGGCTTGTAGGGTGAACACGGTAAAAATATAAAGATTCCTTAAGATGAAAAAATTTGGTAATTAGTCCTAGGCGGAGCCAATATTCATAATCCTCTACTAAAAACATCTTTTCACTATATTCTCCTACTTGCCGAGCTAAATTAGCCCGATACAAAAAACAGGCACCGACGCAATCTCTAATAGGCAAAAATTCCGGCGGCTCTTGGTATATTCTACTTCCTATTTCATTCTTTTCGTTAATTAAAGTATAGTCCGTATATACAAGACCTATATCCTCTCTATCGTCTAAATATTTACTCATTTTTTCTAAGGCATCTTTATGATATAGATTATCATCGGAAATCCATGTAAGATATTGACCTTTAGCTTTTTTAAAGCCTATATTCAACGTAGCGGGTAGTTTTTTATTAGTTTTATTTTCTATTATTCTGATGCGGTTATCTTGGCTTGCATAATCACGTGCAACTTCAAGGCTATTATCGGTAGAACAATCATCAATTATTATTAGTTCAAAATCGGTAAATGTTTGCGTAAGGCAACTTTCAATGGTTTGAGATAAATACTTTGCTCTATTATATGAAGGCAATATTATCGAGATTTTAAAGAGAAAGTTAGAAGTCATTTTGTGTTTTATATAAGATTGTTGGTATTGTTAAGTAACTACCGGAATCGTCAGCGATTACGAGGAGGTACCGGTCTTATTGCATGGCTCGAGAAATGGCTTCAATGTCATACCGTGGCTTGACCACGGTATCCAGAAAAAACCTTAATAAAAAGACTGGATACCGTGGTCAAGCCACGGTATGACATTGGAACCATTTTCCGAGCCATGCAACAACGCCTATCTCACAACTTGCAAATTTATATATTTTGTATTCAGATACTCAAATATTCCTTCAAATGAACCTTCTACGCCAAAACCGGAGGCTTTACGTCCGGCAAAAGGTGCTTTAGCATTTGCCGGTAATGGATCGTTAACTGATATCATACCGAAATCTAATTGATAGGTAATACGTTGAACCGTGACTAAGTTTTTTGTGTAAATATAGCATTGCAAGCCGTATTCGGTATTATTTGCTCTTTCTATAACTTCCGTCTCGGTACGAAATTTATAACAAGCAACCACTGGTCCAAATATTTCGGTTTTAAAGATATCCATATCGTCAGTGCAATCGACAATAACCGTCGGCTCTAAAAAATTTCCTTTAGCTTCTCCGCCGCAAAGTAATTTAGCTCCTTTAGCTTGTGCATCTTTTAGTAAATGCTGAATTTTATCAATGGCAGCTTTATTAATTAAAGGTCCGATATCTGATTGCTCATTTAACCCGTCACCGGCTTTAAGCTTAGCAAATTTAGCGGTAAAAATTTCTATAAACCGATCATATATTTTTTCATCAATAAATATTCTATTCGGTGCGGTACAAGATTGCCCGCTATTCCTAGTTTTAGCAATTACTAAACTATTAGCCGTTTGGTCTAAATCCGTATCGGCAAACATAATAAAAGGTGCATTACCGCCAAGCTCTAAAGATAAACGTTTAACAGTCGATGCTGAATTTTGATAAAGTATTTTGCCGACATTTGTTGAACCGGTAAAGGATAATTTACGAATTCTAAAATCTTCACAAAATGCTTTACCGATAATATCGGCATCACCGGTAATAATATTAAATACCCCTGAAGGTAAACCGGCATCGCTGCCAAGTTTTGCAAGTGCTAAAGCAGAAAAAGGCGTAAGGCTTGAGGGCTTTAATATTACGCTACAGCCCGCAGCTATTGCCGGAATAACTTTGCGAGTTATCATAGCATTTGGGAAATTCCACGGCGTTATGCACGCAACCGGTCCAACAGGTTCATATTCGGTGATAATATTATGACCTTTATATTTTCCGGCTCTTGTAGTTCCGTGGATATTATGTATAACACTCGCATACCATTCAATAAATGATGCACCATATAGAATTTCATTTTTTGCTTCCTTAAGTACCTTGCCTTGCTCTAGAGTTAATATATAACTTAATTCTTCGATATTTTCGAGTATTAAACTATGCCATTTTCGTAGTATCGATATTCTCTGCTCAAAAGAACTCTGCGACCATCTATTAAAATCCTTTACAGTGTTATCAATAGCATTATTAATTTCAGACAAAGCTAAATTCGGCACTGAACCGATTTCTTTTAAGGTTGAAGGGTTAATAACCGGTATTTGCTTTATAGAAGTCAGCCACTCACCATTTATATAATTTTTTCCGACAATAGATTCAAGTAAATGCATAGAAACCTCTTTGAATTTTACTGTCATACCGTGGCTTGACCACGGTATCCAGTATTTATTTTTCTGGATGCCGTGGTCAAGGAACTAGAATGACACCGAACACTTTACAAAAAATCGAGCCATACAACAACGCCCATCAAGCCGGCATTGTTGCGTGGATGCCCCAAACGTCATTGCGAGCGACTGAAAGGAGCGTGGCAATCCAGGAAAATAATAAATTTTATAGCATTTTTTACTATTTTTTTCTCTAGATTGCCGCATCGGCATAAATGCCTCCTCGCAATGACGAGATAAAATCGATCCACGCAACAATGACAGGCGGGAATGACATCAAAAATCTAATTATACGCTAAACGATTTTCCACAGCCACATTCAGCCTTTTGATTTGGATTGGTAAAAACAAACCCCGATTTAAATTGACTTTCGACATAATCCATTTCGGTATTTATAAGGTACATTAATGCTTTAGGGTCAATCAATATTTTTACGCCTTTTTCTTCAACTATTTCATCAAACTGGCTTTTATTGTCAGCATATTCTACATAATAAGAAGTTCCTGCACACCCACCTGATTTTACTCCAACCCTAATACCGAAAGACGGCTTACCTCGTTTTTCAAGCAATAATTTAACTTGTTTTGCTGCTGCTTCCGTTATTGACATAACGTTAGACCTACCTTCCATAATATACTCCTGTGAAATGAAAAGTTGGTAGACGAAGATCAACTTCAAAAAGAGCAAGGAGTCTATAAGTCGAGGAGCACAGCGTATACTTAATACGTGAGCACCGCAGAGCTTATAAGACGACGTAGCCAATTTTTGAAGTTCATCGAGTATACTTAACTATTTTTCTTCAGCTTATAATCAGCTATTGCTGCTTTTATTGCATCTTCGGCAAGTAATGAACAATGAAGTTTCACGGGCGGTAGTGATAGTTCTTTTGCTATTGCAGTATTTTTAATAGTCTCTGCTTCGTCAACCGATCTACCTTTAATCCATTCCGTTACCAAAGAACTTGAAGAAATAGCGGCACTACAACCGAATGTTTTAAATTTAGCATCTTCGATAATGCCGTTTTCATCAACTTTAATTTGTAATTTCATTACATCGCCGCAAGCCGGTGCACCGACAAGTCCCGTACCGACATTTTTATCTTCTTTATTAAGTACACCGACATTACGAGGATTTTCATAATGATCAATCACTTTCGGGCTATATACCATTGTTATTCTCCTATTATTTAAGTATTTACTATCGATGTCATTCTAGCTCAGCATTGGCATTGCTGCGTGGATCGAATTTTTGCAAAGCGTACGGTGTCATTCTAGTTCCTTGATCACGGCATCCAGTCTTTTTATCAAGGTTTTTTCTGGATACCGTGGTCAAGCCACGGTATGACATTGAAGCCATTTTTCGAGCTATGCAACAAGGCTCGCATCTCCTCGCAATGACGAATTTAATGAGTTGCCCATTTTATTTTTGTTAAATCTATTCCTTCCTGCATCATTTCCCAAAGCGGGCTTAATTCCCTTAATTTACTGATTTTTTCGGTTATTAATTCTACCGCATAATCAACTTCTTTTTCAGTCGTAAATCTTCCTATACCGAACCTAATAGAGGTATGTGCAAGTTCTTCACCGATTCCCATAGCACGCAAGACATAAGACGGCTCTAAAGAAGCTGAAGTACAAGCAGAACCTGAAGAAACCGCTAAATCTTTAATACCGACTATAGTAGATTCACCTTCAACTCCGGCAAAACTTAAATTTAAATTACCTTTATATCTCTTATCTTTATCGCCGTTTAAATGCACATCTGAGATTCTTTTATTTATACTATTTAAAAATTTATCAAATAAATAATTTACGTGTTCAAGGTCTTTATGCATTTCATTTAAGGCTATTTCAGCAGCAACGCCAAGCCCGACAATTAACGGAGTCGGAAGTGTTCCCGAACGCATTCCTCTTTCTTGCCCGCCGCCATTTATCAGCGGTGTTAACCTTACTCTAGGCTTTTTCCTAACATATAACGCTCCGATACCTTTAGGAGCATATATTTTATGCCCGGAAATACTTGCAAGGTCAATATTACATTCATTAACGTCAATCGGGATTTTACCGAACCCTTGAGCGATATCTGAATGAAAAAATACGCCTTTTGCTCGACAAATTGCCCCTATTTCTTTTAAGGGCTGAATAACCCCGATTTCGTTGTTAACCGCCATTACTGATACTAACATGGTTTGATCAGTAATATTACTTTTTAATAGCTCTAAATCTATTAAACCATTTGTTTGAATCGGTAAATAGGTAACTTTAACGCCTTCCTGTTCTAAATGCCGACAAGCATCTAATACGCATTTATGTTCACTAACAACGGTAATAATATGATTTTTTTTGCTGCCGTAAAATTTAGCTATGCCTTTTATAGCTAAATTATTAGATTCGGTTGCACCGGAAGTAAAAATAATTTCTTTAGCTTCCGCTCCTATAAGCGTTGCTATTTGTTTTCTTGCTTCTTCTACTGCTTCTTCTGCTTCCCAGCCAAAAGAATGACTACGCGAATGAGGATTGCCGAATTTAGTAGTAAAATAAGGAATCATCGCCTCCATTACTCTTGGGTCTATCGGAGTAGTAGCTTGATAATCCATATAAATTAGACTTCTTGCATAACTTGCTTCTAAGGGTAATTTGTACGTCAAGCCGGTACTCGAATCCTCACGTACTTCTTTGTACGCTGCGGTTCTGCGTTCCGTGTCTCCTTCAAATTCCTCCTTATTAGCTACGTTATGCAAGAAGTTTATTGTTGATTTTTCCGCTTCGCTCATATTAATTCCTGTTTATAAATTTCTTCAAACGCTTTAATAAAAATTTTAACGTCTTCCGATGTTTCATTATGACTAAACGATACTCTAATAGAAGAGCTTATTTCCGTCTCATTCAAACCCATAGCACTTAGCACATGCGATTTAGATACTTTACCCGATGAGCAGGCAGAGCCGGAGCTAACATAAATATTTCGCAAATCAAAAGCTATTAATTTTGCTTGTGCATCGGTTTTAGGTACTATAATTAACGAGGTATTAGGTAATCTTGAAACGCTCTGTCCTATTATTTTCACATTTTTATATTTACTTAAAGAATTCTCTAAAAACCCCTGTAACTCTTTCATTTTTTCGTATTTATCTTTTATTTTTTCTGTTACTATTTCACAAGCAAAACTGAAACAGGCAATTGCTAAAACATTTTCCGTACCGGAGCGTATATTTTTCTCTTGCCCGCCGCCAATCATTATCGGCGTCAGTATATTTTTTGAGCTAGCAATTAATGCGGAACTACCATATCCTGCACCTATTTTATGCCCTGAAATCGTACAAAAATCTAGCCCTAAACTCTTAATGTTTATCGGTATTCTACCTAACCCTTGCACACAATCGCTATGGAAAACCGCACCGTATTTTTTAACAATCACGGCAATCGCCGCTATATCCTGAATAACACCCGTTTCATTGTTGGCAAGCATTATAGAAACTAGCTTTTTATTATTCTTACTTTGAGATAGCAGATTTTCTAGGTTTTCTAAATCAATAATGCCGTTATTGTCAACCTTTATTATTTTAATGCTAGGAGCATATTTTACATGATTAAAAATTGATAAATGCTCAATAGCTGAAATAAAAATATCACCGTCATAATAATTTTTCATTATTAAATTATTGCTTTCAGTACCCGAAGAAGTAAAAATAATTTCATATTCTTTTGAGTTTAATTTTAATCCCACTGAGTTTGCTATTTGTTCCCTCGCCTCTTCTATTATTTTTCTAGCTAAACGCCCTTGTGTATGAATAGAAGAAGGATTTAAAGCACCCCTCATTAAACTTACCATTAATTCCTTAACTTCCGGCTCGGTAAAACTAGTAGCGTTATGATCCAAGTATAACATGACTATTTCATTACGTCTTGTATTGATATATTTTCAAAATAATTACGAATATGATTAGTAAGACCTAACCACAAATGATGTGAATTACATTTTACTTTATTAGGTATACAAGTCTTCATTGATTTTTGATAACATTTTGCCATTTCAATATTCTCATCTACCGCATCCATAATATTAGAAATTTTTATTTCATTCAATGTAGTATTAAAAACATATCCGCCCTTAGGACCCTTAATCGATTTTACTAAATTAGCTTTTTTAAGCTTAGCAAAAATCTGTTCTAAATAATTAACGGAAATATTTTGTTTTGAAGAAATCTCGGCTAAAGTAATAGGTTTATCGGTTGACCTTGATGCCATCTCCAAAATAGCCATCACCGCATATCTGCCTTTTGTTGTTAGCATCATATACTATTCCTTAAAAATTTAAATTATTTATACATTATAACTATAATATCATAGTAATTTAGTCAAGTATTATTATTTAATGAAAAAATTAATTTGTGAATACAAGTTATTGCTGTCTAGCTCGAAATCAATGGCGTTGTTGCATGGATCGAAAAATGGTTCCAATGTCATACCGTGGCTTGACCACGGTATCCAGAAAAACCTTAAAAAAAGGCTGGATGCCGTGATCAAGGAACTAGAATGACACCGTACACTTTGCAAAAATTTGATCCATGCAACAACGCTTTCAGTCACTCGCAATGACGAAGTAAAACCTATCCATACAACAACGCCGAAATCAATTAGCTATTTATAAACATAATTAATTATAAGCATAATTAATATTTCTTCTAGCAAAACCTATATTTTTTAAACGCTCGTATACTTTTTCAAATACTTGCTTAGGTAAGGTATTTGAGGTAGTAATTTGGAGAAATTTATCATCTTTTAACTTAATAAAAAAAGACGGCTCATAAAATTCCGGTCCGTCAATTTCCCGAGAAATTTTTATAAAATAACCGATTATGTGACTATTATAATAATCGCATTTACTAATCATTTTTTTTGCTATTTTATTAATATAAATATCTGTTCTAACGGTATAAGTAAAAGCAAGAGCAATGCCGAGCATCAGGCGTTGACGGTGACTAAAAGGGATATCGGAGGATAAAATAAATTCCGAAACGAAATTTGCTCGAAGAGTTTTATCGATATTTTTATTATACTGTGCCAGCATGATAGCCAGTTCTATGGTGATAAGCGTCGTAGCATCAGGATTAATTAAAAGATATTTTATTGCTTCAACATATTTATCAATTTTACAAATATCTCTATCAAATTTTACTAATTTTTTTACTCTCTCATAAATAATATCTTTTTTCTGTTCATGATAGGGAAGCGAATCAAATCTAACGCCTTCTTTCAAACCATAATTTGAAATTATTATTTTTTCCGGCGAAAACACCTTAATCATCGACTTTACTACTAAAACCGCATTATAATTAATAGCTTTTTGTTCGTAATAACTTAGTTTTAGTTTGTCGATGTGAGATAACTTTTCAAGGTAAAATTCAAACTCAGCTCGGTTTATTTCAAAATTATGTAAATTTTTAAGGGGATAATTGATAGATTCCATATATAAACGACCCATCAACCTTAAAGCTCCACCGATTAAATATAAATTAGGATAATGTAACTCACCAAATTCTTCTTTAATCATTTTAGTAATTAAATTACTACTATCAAAATGATTGCTAGTAATAACTTTCGTCCCTAAAGGCAAAGACTTTAATTTACCGACCTTTTTATTTTCAATTTGTGCAAGCTCAAGACTTCCGCCACCTAAATCAGCCACCACTCCGAAAGCATCGCTTATGCCCGAAATCAAACCGGCAGCAGTTAAATAAGCTTCTCGCTCACCGGAGATAATTTCAATATCTATATTAAATTTCTTTTTAATTATTTCCTTAAATTCTTTAGCTTTGGGGTGACCTCTAAGTATTGCGGTAGCAACGCATTGTATGTTGCTAACAGAAAGCCTAGTAAACACATGAATAAGATATTGTAATGATAGGTAAGTTTGATGCTTGATTTCTAAATTGTCTAGGTCGAGTAAATTTATAATATAACTTTTAAATTTATAATTAAAGATCTCGGGAGCTCCTAGTTCATCACATTCATAAACTACAGCCCTTACGGCATTAGAACCTATATCAATAATAGCTGAACGCATGATAATATATTATTTATTCGTTTCAGCAGAAATATTTTCCGTTTCTGCCGATATTTCTTCGGAAGATTCACTATTTGCTTTAGGATCAAAAGGCACTTGCGTAGGTACAAATGTAGGCGGTAATAACCTACTAGTAAAAAACTTATCCTCATAATATTTAATCTTACGAGATTTTATAGGAGGAAAAGACTCGATTAAAACAATTTGCTCATCCTTCGGTAACTGTATTACTTCTTGCGGTAAAAGTAAAGCTCTTTGAACCTGTGACACATTTTGTGTTCTAGTCGAAATATTAAGGTCGAAAAATATAGGTTTACTAAATGACCTTTGTTCTACTGTTTTATTACCGACAAGTTGCGATATCAAATTAGCCGTTTCATAGTTATTAGCCGCAAAAGTAATTCGATATGTAGCATTTGATAAAAACGAATTCATGCCGGCATCTTCATATGTTCCTTTGAGTTGTTGAGTATCCTGAATAATCAAAAACAAGCGAACTCTATATCCTCTAAAATAAGCAATACCGGATTTAAACGTATCCATTTTGCCAAGCGTCGGAAACTCATCCAATAAAAACATCACACCGTAAGGCTCTTCCTTAAGATCGGGCATTTTACGACTTAAAAATTCCGTACTCTGTTGATAAAATACCTGCATTAATTTCTGCAAACGCTGAATGTTATCAGGCGTAAGTCCGACATATATCGTGGTTTTTTTTCTTTTTAATTCTTGGATATTAAAATCGGAAGAAGCAGTAGCGGCATCAATTAACGGATTTGCCCATAATTCAAGTGACGAGTTCATGGTAGAAATCACACCGGAGCGTTCCTTATCGGCTTTCTGCAAAAACGCCGCAATATTCATATAAGCAACGGGATGTATTACTTTGCCTAAAGTATCAAGTACCACCGCTAAGTTGTATACTACGTCATCACTACGCATTGTTCTAACTACTTCTCCGAAAGATTTTGTTTTATTCGGATCGGCAATTAAATATAGCGTTACGCCAAGGAATAAACTGCGTGCTTCGTTATTCCAAAAATCTTTTTCCGGCATAATTAGGTTAGAAATTTTTTGAACGTCATCAACCATTTGCCCGGGCTTAGTACTAACCCAGTCTATAGGGTTATAACAATGGGTTACGCCATCGGGATTTGACGGTTCCCAAACAAAAACCGCTTGACCTTGCTTTTGCCGCCAGCCGCTAGTTAAACCGTGATTCTCTAATTTAATATCATGTACAACTATCGAATCACTCCAAAATAACAAATTAGGGATTACAAAGCCTACCCCTTTACCTGATCCGGTCGGAGCAAATAATAGAGCATGCTGAAATCCGTCGGCAACAAAATAACCGCCGCTATCGACTCCTATTAACATACCTTTTTTGGCACGAAGACCCGCAGCTTCAATATCGCTATAGCTTGCCCAACTTGCATCACCATATACTTTTTCTTGCTGTTTAAAAAACTGTAATGCCTTTATTCTGTCAAAATTTTTAATATAAAAAATTATGACGGTTATGGAAGGAATAAAAAGAGATAGTATTAACTTTAACTTTAAATAGTTATAATCGGTAAATTTTAATTGTCCCCATACATTGATAAGCCAATAAGCCCATTTATAAGCAATATTTATAGCATTTATATTTACGCCTAAGTTACCGAGTTCATTGGTAAAAATTGCCACAAAAGCACCGCTTACCCATAATGTACAAAAAATAACACACGGATGAATTATAGCATGCCCGAATATATTTCTGGTAACTCTAAGTATCTTATACCACTCCATTAATATTCCTATTTTTACCTAAAATTATTTTTCGTGTAGTGTTGTTGCGTGGATCATAATTATCGTATTATGGTTATTACAAGTTATGGTGTCATACCGTGAAGTATAGTGTCATACCGTGGCTTGACCACGGTATCCAGAAAAAACCTTAATAAAAAGACTGGATGCCGTGATCAAGTCACGGCATGACATAGCCTTTTCCTTAACGTTCGTACACTAGTCGGTCAAGCCACGATATGACACATAATAATGACAAGAATACACCTAAACCATTCCGGTAGCATTTTTGTTTTTCTTATAATACACCTCGGAAACGTATCTTTTTCCGCCGCTACCACGCTTTAATTGCACGACAATATCGACCACGGATAGAATATATTTTTTTACTTCCTCAGGCGGCATACCTAAATCCGCTTGCATAACCATCAGCTTCATTTGTTCTATCGCCATAGCCGGACTATCGGCATGCAGAGTTGATATAGAACCCGGGTGACCGGTATTAATTGCACGCAAAAAACTAAAAGCTTCTGCACCTCGTAGCTCTCCGACTATAATTCTATCAGGTCGAAGCCGCAAGCACGCTTCTATTAAACTTTGCGTATTAACATTAGCACGACCCTGCCCGCCTTTAGAAGAAAGTAAATGTACTTTATTAGGATGTTTCGGCAATAACACTTCTCTTGCATCTTCTACCGTAATTATTCTTTCTTCTATCGGTATTTCACCAAGTGCCGCATTAGTAAAAGTAGTTTTACCGGTAGAAGTTCCGCCGCTAATAATAATATTTTTCTTTGAAACCACCGCATGTCTAACAAATTCTTTTATCTTTTTTTCCGCTAAGTAATTATTTAGAATTCCTTCATTTTCGTCTATTATTGCTTCAGTAACGGTTGCATCGAAAGCCCCCATTTTAGCATATTCATCTAATGAAAGATTCATAGTACTACCTTTCCTAATCGAGTAGATAATTTGTCCTATCTCACAAGCGGGCGGGAATACTATTTGAATACGATAACCATTCGGCAAAGAAGCTGAAAGCAGCGGTTTTTCTTCTGAAATAATTTGCTCTGTAGATTGAGCAACTAAACGCCCAAGCGACATAAGATGCTCAAAATCAAGGTCGGGTATTTGCTTAGAATATATTTCTCCTTTCTTTTCAACCCAAACTTCCCCAGGCTTATTAACCATGATCTCATTAATACCGTCCTCGGCAAATAAATCCTTAAAGGGCAATAAAAATGTCTCTAAAGCAGCAAATGCATCCGCCATACCAACTCCTAATTATAAATAAATACTGATTATTGCATTAACCTTGATTTTAATAATACAGCTTTCGGAAATTTATAATCTTTATTAACATATATTTTAATCGCAGTACCTTGATTAATAGTAGTGGTCGGCTTAAACTCTTGTTGTGCTATCATGTCTTTAACCGTATTAGTTACGTCAGTAAAAGCTTGAGTAGATGCTTGCTGTGCTTGTGTCGGAGCAGAAGCGGTAGTAGCCGTAGTCAATAAACTTGCAGCAGCACTATTTACTGCTTGCACTAAAGCAGCTAATCGTTGAGCTGCAGTATTTGCCGTTGCCGGATTTTGAGCGGTGGTACAACTTTGCGTCATTGAAGAATAAGCCGCCGAAGTTGTATCGGTAATAGCACCGAGTACGCTAGTACAAATCATTACAATTCTTACATCTTCGGTCATGGCAGTATTAGCGGCATTCGATTGAGCTATATTTTGTATTTGCGTTGCAATAGTACTATTCGCCGCTGCAGCTTGTGAGTTAATCGGCGGTGCTACTACTTTGTCAAGGGCATTTGCAAACGCAATATTAAAGGCTGATTGTAAGATAGAGTTAGCAAAACGTTCTTTAAATTTATTATCTATCCTTCCTTGCGTTCCTTTTCTGCCTAAGTTATCTACAGCAATAGCATCAAAATCGATAGTATAACCATTGGTAAGGTCAATCCTACTCCATATTATTGAAATTCTACCGTAAGCGTCTGATGAAGTTCCATAAGTCCCAAAAATCTTCGATCCTTTTGGAATCAAAATAACTTTACCTTTCTCTGAGAATACGTCTCTACTAATCATGGCTTCCACTTCACCGCCAAAATCACTATTTATAGCCGTTTCTAATACTGCATCAATTATTTTGCCTCTACCCAAGATAAAACTCATGTCGCCACGATCTTTAAAGGTCGCTTCTTGCGTCACTTGTTCCGGAGTTTTTTTAACTTCTGTGCCGCCAATTAATACTATGGAAGATTTTCTTTTTGCTTCACGACGTTGTTTTTCTGCATCGCTATCGACTAAATTTGACTGAGCAGACGGCAAAGAAAGAGACGGAGGTAGCGGCACTTTATCTTTGTCTTTATCTTCCACCGGAGAAGGCAAAACTGGCGGTGCTACTACTACAGGCGGCGGAGGCGGAGAAGCCGGTGTCTCAAGTTTAGGGGGTTCCGGTAATTTAGGAATTTCGGGAATATTATCTTGAACGTCTTGAGCCGGTTTTGCAATATTAACAAGCGGCACCGAATCCTGAGAATCATCCTTTTTATTACTAAAGAAAAGATAGAAAAATATATATGCAAAAATACCACAAATTATCACTAAAATAGCGATACTTTTGTTAAAGCTAACAGAAACTTTAGAAAGCTCTTTTTGAACCTCGGGTAACTCGGTCGCTGAAGAATTAGGATTATTAATATTTTGCTCTTCGGCCATAATTAAATTTGTGTTAATTTTAAATGTTCTTCGTGTAACAGTTATATTGATACTTAAAACGTCGTGGCGAAGCACCTTTAGTCTTGTAGCACGGATCGAGAAATGGTTCTAATGTCATACCGTGGCTTGACCACGGTATCCAGAAAAAACCTTAATAAAAAGACTGGATGCCGTGATCAAGGAACTAGAATGACACAGCCTTTTCTTTAACGTTCGTACAACACTGGATCAAGCCACGGTATGACACCATACTTGTAATAACCATAATACGGTAAATTATGAACCACGCAATAACACCTACAGCAGCTCGCCATGACGCTTTACCCTCAAAAATCGTTAGACCTTTTTTTAGGATAATAAAATCTAATTACATATACTAAGTCTTTTTCGCGTCCTTCTTCGAGTTCCATAGCCGCAATATCAAACTCATAAGTTCTTTTATTAGTTATTATAGTCATATTGGTTCTAATATCTTTTTCCAAGGGTTTTATAAACAACCTATTAGCTAGCGGCGTTATTTTCCACGCATAGGCATCTCCCAAAGTTATAGTTTGAATTTCTTCATTCTTGGCAAATTCTATATGAGATTGAAAACCGAAATGTAAAACTAATAAATAAACCTCATTGGGATTATATATATAAGTTTTTATTCTATTATCGGTAGTTATAGATAGGTCATCGATATAATTATCATTATATGATCTAGCCGGTCCTAAAGAACACTCAGCCTTTACCGTGAAGCTACTTAATAATACTATAATTAAAAAACAAAATTTAGCTATTGTCATCGTCTACCCTATATCCGCTTACTTGAAAACCCACTGGATTTATATCAAGCTCTACGTCTGTTAATTCCATCGGTACATAAGAAAAACTTATCACCGATATTTTGTTAAAAACTCGTCGGTCTCCTGATGTTTCACTTATAGAGAACCTTACTATATATTTATCTTGAGCTAATTTTGACCATGATTTTATCGTTAAAAAAGTAGTGTTATCTTGGGCATATTTTAAGACAGGATCATTATCTTTGTTTCTTATAAACCCTAGATAATTATAGTAAACACTGCTTGTGGAAAGTAATCGAACGGTAGTACGAGCGATAGTTGTAAAATCTACGGGATTATAAGTTTCTCTTGCTACAAGGTATTTTTTTATAAAATATCTTGTAAGGGAATCATCGGCAGCAAGTAGCGTTGAAGAAACAGGGGTCACTATTACCGCCCTTCCCGTACTATCATCAAGCTGAATTACAAACGGATCAAATTGTTTGGAATTTACCACAAAAGCAATCACCAAAGTAGCTATAACCATAAAACTTGTAAGAATTATTAACAATATCATTAATAAATTACGCTGAACGATTATTTTATCTGATCGTTCTTCATACCAATTTTGAGTAGCTTTTAATGCGTTAAGCGGTTTGTCGCTTACTTGATTTGGCTGTAAGCCGTCTCCGGTTTGCAGTTGTCCATTTTCTTGCTTATTAGTACTTGATTTTAAAGAGCTAAATATATCACTTATTTTGAACATTATATATTATCACATTCTGAATGGTTATTTACATAAATAAGTATTATTAAAATAATAAGCATTAATTTTTTAATTTTACAAAGAAAAACCAATATTCAATTAAAAAAAATAATCTTTAATCATTACGCTATATCAACTAATGAATTAACCGGTCTACGAACACACGGATTTACGGGCGTACTAAATAAGTCATTTGATTCAGCCGATACGCAAGGGCTTTTTATTTCATAAGGAGCCGAAGGCGTGCATGATAACAACTGCAAAAGTATAACCAACGATATTGAAAGTTTTAATAATCTTAACATTATTAATTAATTATAAAATTTCTTGTTCTGCTTTAAATTAACTTAGTATAAAATACTTCTCAAGCATTTTTTATAAAAAATTTACTTTTATATGAAAATAAATTAATGAAGCTTGTAAAGTTTCTAATTACTATAGTCTATAATAAATAACGGTTATTATAAATTTAAATTTACAAATTAGTTTTTTTAGTTCAAACTTTATTATGCACCTGACATAGTAGCAACAAAATAAACTTATTTATTAGTTTAAATAACCAAGCATGTTGATAAATAATAATTATATTTAAATAAATATGCTAGACTTTAGCAAATTAAATGAATAGCTATTAAATAACTATGGATCCAATACTTAGCTCCGTACAAGAATATATTAAATCGGGAGAATATTTCGCCGATGCAAAAAAATGGTATAATTTTAAATATGTAACCCCCTTAAGTCAGAGGTCTTTATTATTTTTAACTTGCACTGTTTTCTTGATATTACTTATAACAATTTGTGTAAGTATTAACGCCTTATTACCGGTAAAGCAAAAAGTAAGCTATGCTATACAATCAAAAACGGAAAAGCATGCAACAATAACCGATACAAACAAAACTACGCAACATGATCCTTATACTTCCCTTGTTAATATTATGATTAAAAATTATTTAACAAAACGGGAAACGTATAATTATAATACGATAAAAGAGCAGTTTACTTTTATTCAAAATACTTCAACCCGAATAGTTTACATGCAATTTGCTAATTTTATGAATATCGATAACCCTTTATCACCGGTTATGAGATATCAAAAATTATTTAGACGTTCCGTGGTTATATCATCAATTACCAATGTTAATGATAACGAAGTAACCGTTATTTTTGAATCATTAGCAAAAAATACGGCCGGTGAAATTTTAGAAAATATGGTATGGGAAGCAACAATAGGTTTTATAATGGACCCAATTAATTCAGATTTAGCTCCAGGGTCACCATATAATTTTACCGTTACCAGCTATAAATTAAAATTATTAAAAGATAAGAAATAATATGAAGCAATTATTGATATTTTGTATATTAATATTCTTTACGCTAAATGTATTTGCCGTTAGAGAATCAAGACCGCTTGGTACTGATCCACGCATCAGGATTATGGTTTATAATCCTGACGATGTTTTTAAGTTTACCGGCTATTACGGCTATCAAGCAAGTATAGAACTTGCAAGGGATGAAGAAATCGTCAGTATTTCTATGGGTGATACTACTTCTTGGCAGATCGTACCGGCAGGACATCGGATTTTTATAAAACCTATGGAGCAAGACGCTACCACTAATATGACGCTTATTACTAATAAACGCACTTACTTTTTTGAATTATATGCAGCGGAAACTCTTGATATGAGAGACCCGGAAATGGTTTTTAACGTAAGATTCATCTATCCCGATGACGAAACCGATAGCAGCAGTCATATGCAAACTTATACGGCATCTTTAGCTAGTCCTGATTTAGCCCACCCCGAAAAATATAACTTTAATTACTCTGTTAGCGGTAACGAAGAAATCGCTCCTATCAAAATTTTTGATGACGGCGAGTTTACATATCTACAATTTAGGGATAAAAACGCCGAAATGCCGGCTATTTTTGCAGTCGACGAAGCATTAAGAGAGTCTATGGTAAATTATCGCTTAGCACAGGACACCCCTAATATGATCATTATCGAACAGGTTTTTCCAAAATTATCGATACGCAAGGGTAAAAAGGTCACATGTGTATTTAACGACTCCTTTAAGGCGTATTAACTGTCATGCCGTGGCTTGACCACGGCATCCAGTCTTTTATCAAAAATTTTTCTGGATACCGTGCTTGTAATAACCATAATAATCCACATAATAACGCCTATGCCCACTAGCAACGACGATATAACTTTATGCACCTTTCAATCTATTTTTTCGCATTAATAATTTTAACATGCGGCTTATTTATAATGCTTACCAGCCGTAATTATGTTCATAAAATTATAGGGCTTGGGGTTTTTCAAAGTTCCGTATTGATTTTTTACTTAGCTCTCGGTAAAATTAACGGCGGCGGAATCCCTATTCAGCAAGAAGGAATAACTGCTTATTCTAGTCCACTACCTCATGTATTAATGCTCACCGCTATCGTCGTTGGATTTGCTACTTTATCGGTGGGGCTTAGTCTAATATATCAAATCTTCAGGCAGTTCGGCACTATCTCGGAAGATGAAATTAATTTTAACGATAATAAATGACTTTACTAATACAACATTTCCCGTCTTTACAAATATTATTACCGTTCGCAGGTGCTTTACTAATAATATTAACCTTTCACCGCCTTTTTATTGCTAGAATAATTGCTATTATCTGCATTTTTGCAAATTTTATACTTAGTATTTACGGCTTTACTATCATAGATGCCGGACAAATATCTTATACCTTCGGGGGATGGAAGCCGTGGGTCGGTATTGAATATCAATTAACATCTTTCAATCAACCTATTATCATCTACCTTAATCTTGTTCTATTATTCTTTTTAGTTTTTTGCCGTAATCTTATTGAAGATACGGTTACAAAATTCATTAGTGATAAAAGAAAATCTTTATTTTACTCGGTATTATTATTTGCTCATACCGGATATTTGGGAATGGTTAGTACTAACGATTTTTTTAATCTCTATGTATTTATTGAAATTGCTTCACTTAGCAGCTATGTTTTAATGGCTCAAGGTAATAACCCTAAATCTTTAGTGGGAGCTTTTGATTATTTAATAATGGGTAGTATCGGTGCAACTTTCATATTAATAGGCATCGGGTTTTTACTTAGCTTTACCGGCAGCCTTAATATGCTAGACGTAGCAACCCGTGTCCAAGGATATTATAATTCTCGAATAGTAATAGCCGGTATTAGCTTCTTTTTAATTGGTGCTATCCTTAAAACTGCTTTTTTTCCTCTGCATTTCTGGATGGTAAGAGCTTATACCGCTACTGCTGCGGTTATTCTAACTTACCTTGCCGGTATCTCTACTATAATAGGCATTTATATAATATTTAAATTTAGCCGTTTAGTGTTAAATTACGACGAAATAGCTGCATCTTTAACAAACTTTATAAGACCGATAGCTTTATTTACCATTATTATAGCCCCCTATTTTGCTTATAAAGCAAAAAATTTAAGAACTATTATAATTTACTCCGGACTTACGCAAATCGGTTATGCCTTCCTATTATTAATAACAACAGAAGGTGAAACAATTTTACCGGTTTTTTTACTAGTCGACAGCCTTAACAAAATCGCTTTATTTTTAATTACTGCCTATAATGAGACATACGGAGAAGTTATTCAAAGTAAAACATCTTGGCGTAGTGTGGTAATAGTTAGCATAATTTGCAGCACCGGCTTACCTATCAGCCCGTTATTTATAATTAAAATTAACATTTTTGATTTACTCATTAGACAAAATTTATGGCTAGATTTTATTATTATATTAATAAGCTCGGTAGGATCGCTCTTTTATCACTATAAAATAGTTAAGATATTATTTTGGGAGCGGAAAAGTAGTGATTAGTGAGTTGATGTCATACCGTGTAGCGAGTTGATGTCATACCGTGGCTTGACCCATTAGTGTACGAACGTTGAGGAAAAGGCTGTGTCATGCCGTGACTTGATCACGGCATCCAGTCTTTTATTAAGGTTTTTTCTGGATTCCGTGGTCGTAGCCACGGAATGACAGAATTTTTACCTCTTTATTTAAACGTTCGTACAACACAGGGCTTGACCACGGTATCCAGTTTTTTTATCCTGGACCCCGTGGTCAAGCCACGGGGTGACAGAGTTATAATCAATAAACTTAAAATACAACCATGATTGAATTATTTGCCGTACCTAACCTTTTGATATTCTCAACATTACTAGTAGGTATGTTAAATTTAACTATTCCTTTCGTCACCAAGGAAGATAGCTTTATTCGTAATTTCCTACTAATTGCGGTGAGTATTTTTTTCTTCGGTAATATTTTAATTATTGATTGGTTATTTTTAAAAGGTATAAGAACTAATATTACCTTTAACATTTCGGGCAATTATTCTATCGGCTTATATCTTGAGCCTTTGGGGCTTATTTTTTTGAGTCTGCTTGGATTTTTATGGATATGTGCATTACTTTATACTCCCAAATATTTAGCAATTAATAATATTGAAAATTCGGATAGATTTCTATTTTTCTTTAACTCAAGCATTCTTGCCGGGGTTTTTATTGCTTTATCGGCTAACCTTTTTACAATGTTTATTTTTTATGAACTGCTAACTTTAGCGACCGCTTTTCTTATCGGTCATTCCGGTGGAAATAACGTTATGACTGGTTTATATAAATACTTAAAAATTCTGATGATTTCAGCGATGCTATTATTCTTACCTGCCATAATAATTATTTACGTTAAAACCGGCAGCGGAGATTTTACTAGCGGCGGCTTTATGGAAAATTATTTTTCTAAAAATCAATCTATTATTTTGCTGCTAATGTTTATTTTCGGCATAGCTAAAGCAGCTTTATATCCTGTGCATTCATGGTTACCGGCGGCTATGGTTGCCCATTATCCGGTAAGTAGTTTGCTCCATGCCGTGGTAATAGTTAAAGCCGGTCTATTTTGCATTTATAAAATTTTAATATATATCTTCGGCTTAACATATTTACAATCAATATTTGCACCTTTTAATTGGCTATTATTTTTCCCGATAATAACCATATTTTACAGCTCATTTAAAGCTCTGGGGACGGATAATATCAAGAAAATTCTTGCTTACTCAACTATGAATCAACTAGGCTTAGCTCTGCTTAGTGCCTTTATGCTAACCCCAAAAGCCTTAGGTGCCGCAACATTACATTTAGTTTCTCATTCATTCACTAAAATTTGCTTATTTTATAGCATGGGAAGTATTTATACTTTAAAAAAAACTAATCAGGTGCAAGATTTAGCCGGCGTAAGCAAGGAGCTACCAATGATATCTTTTATCATATTTATTGCCTCCCTATCATTAATCGGCATACCGATTTTTAGCGGCTTTATTAGTAAATTCTCAATATTCCTTGCAGCAAGCGAGCAAAATCAGATCCTAGTAATGGCGGTTATAGTAATTAGTAGTATATTCTCGGCTCTTTATCTTACAAAAATACTGAATTTTATCTATAAACCGCAATTAGAAGAACAGCCTGAAATATCTAAAAAACTCCCCTACTCTATGCAATTAAGTTTAGTTATCTGCTCCTTAGCGATAACGTTATTTTACTTTATTCAAATTTTTATCCGAGAATTTTTAGTATATATTATATAATTATTGCATATAATCAGGTAATATGATAATATTATTATATGGTTTTTTATGGAGAAACAATATGGCACAAATTATTAGAGCAACAGAGGTAGTACGTTCTTTTTCAGATATTATGAACAGGGTTTATTATAAAGGAGAAAGTTTCGATATTCAAAAAGGACATAATATAGTAGCAAGAATCTCACCTATAGAAAACAAACCTCCTGTACCGACAGGAACTCTAAAGGAGTTTTTAAAGAATGCTCCTAAACTTGATCCTGACGATGCAGAACAATTTATAAAAGATATTGATGATATAAGACGCAGTACTAGAGTAGACATTAAAAAGTTGTATCAAAAATGGGATTAATAATTGATACATCGATATTTATAGCTTTAGAAAAAGGTAAAATAAACATTGATAAGTGGATAAATTCTGAGCCAGGATATATTAATCCTGTTACATTAACGGAGTTGTTAATGGGCGTTGATAGAGCAGATAATGAAAATAGGCGTATAAAACGTTTAGCTTTTATAGAGGACGTAAAAAGCTTATTTACTGCTCTACCTTTTGGCATAGAAGAGGCTCAAATATACGCTCGAATTATCCATAATTTATATGAAAAAGATATCACTATTGGTATTCATGATATGCTAATTGCCACGTCGGCAATAACAAACGGATATCCTGTACTTACTTTAAATATAAAAGATTTTAAAAGAATTCAGGGGCTAGAAGTGGTAACAGTCCCTCTAAAAAATTAAGATGTTTATCCAAAATAACCGGCTATCATTCCCACTAGCCAATTTTGAGTTTATCCTCGATTTCAATTCGCAGAATAAGTTAATAGCACTGGCATTTTTGATTATTGCAGTTGTGACCGGTTTATATGCACTTAGTCAAAATAGAAAAGTTGAAGTTTTAATAGGCAGTTTATATTGTTTATCTTCGCTTGCTTGCTTATTTGCCGGCGATTTTATTTCTATGCTTATCTTCCTCGAATTCATGACCATATTTGCCTGTATACTTATTTTTTACGGCGAACGCTTAAATAATATGCAAGCCGTAAGGCAATATTTTCTTACTCATCTATTTAGTAGCGGGTTGATTCTTATCGGTATTAGCTTGATAATTGCTAAAACTAACGACAATAAAATTATCTCTTTAACAGAGTTTGCAAGTAACTATGATTTGCCGGCAATATTGATACTTACGGGCTGCTTGATCAATGTCGGTTGTGTGTTTTTCACCGGCTGGATAGTTAACTGCTACCCTACTGCTTCCGGTTCAGGCTTTATATATTTAATTAGTTTTACCAGCAAAGTTGCGGCAATAATCTTGCTTAAGTTATTTAGCGGCTTTATTATGCTAAAATTCTTCGGCATAGCAATGATTATATACGGCATGATATATGCTTTAATTGAGCAAAATCTTAAGAGATTATTATGTTATCTTACTATTGCTCAGCTTGGTTTTATAGTAATAGCGATCGGTACAAACTCGAATATGTTAACCTATGCCGTTACTAGTTTTCTCTTTATCCATATATTATATAACGGCTTACTTGCTCTATATATCGCCGTAATTACCGATTCGCAAAATATAAAAAATTATTCCGAACTTAAAAATATCTCATTATTACAACATCCTATATTATTAATTAGTTTAATATTCGGTATAGCAATAGCTACCGGTCTACCGCTATTTGCTGGTTTTACTACTAAAATTGCCTTGATGAATTTAATAGAGTGTAATATTAGTTACTACGCTATCCTCTTTTTAAAAATATCTACTTGTATAATATTATTCTCAATATTTTTAGAACATGGGTTTTTATCAAAAACCTCCTCTAATTCTGCAAAGTTTTTGGCAAATTTTAGTCTTTTCATCATGTTTAGTATTACGCTGACTATTTGCTTATTATTACCGCAAATATTATTGATTACCTGGCAAGACTACCCGCTTGAGATACTGAGCACACAGCGATCAGATATAATTAAACAAATAGGCGTTATAATAATTTCGGCAATTTCAGCCTTAATATTTAGAAAAATCCCAAGGATGTCAAGCGAGTATATTAACCTTGATTTATTCCAATTAATCGAGATAACTATTCGGTATTTTGCCAGCAGATATAAGGAAAAAGATATTAATCATGAAGAGGATAAACAATATTCTTACCTAAAGCCTTATATACAAAATATTTTAAGTAAAATAACTGCTTTTCATAATCAACAAACTAGCATATTTACGGTATTGCTGTTATTAATTATTTTAATTTATATATTATTATAAAAAGCATGTTCTATGTAATTCCCGCCATTGCTGCGTGGTTCATAATTTACCGTATTATGGTTATTACAAGTATGGTGCCATACCGTGGCTTGACCGGCTTTGTTGCATGGATCGAGAAATTAATAAATCCGTCATTGCGAGCGACTGAAAGGAGCGTGGCAATCTAAGACTCTCGCCGTCATTGCGAGCGAAGCGAAGCAATCTAGCTATTTTTTACTGGATTGCCACGTCGGTACTACGTACCTCCTCGCAATGACGAGGTAAAATCGATCCATGCAACAAGGCTGGCTTGACCAGGGTATGACACCGAACACTTTACAATTTTTTAAATTAATTAAATATATTAAAATTAATCATGAAAAATTTGTTTTTATTGATTAAGTGGGAATTATTAGTACAAAATCGTATTAATAATATTACTAAATATCTTGTTGTATTTTTTTTATTTTGTACTATTAGCACTAGTTTGATTAATAGCCAAGAGGATATTAAAAAATTCGGTTTAGTTTTCTCGGTAATTTGTTTATTAATTTCGTTAATCGGTTTTACGCCGCTTTTATTTAAACCTGATTTAGAAGACGGTAGTTTAGAGTTATTGCTATCAAACTTTAATTCAGAAAAGATTATATTAGCTAAATTTTGTGCTATATTGATAAATAGTTTTACAAGTATAATTTTAGTTATGCCGGTTATTTACGTTTTCTTTAGCTTGCAACTATCGGAAATTATTTATCTGTTTATCAGCTTATGCCTTTTATTCATGTTAGCAAGTGCTTTAATCGTTTTATCAAGTAGTATGCAAAGCTATTTTAGGGCTAATACTAATTTTCTCGGGACGTTTATTATGCCTTTATTAATACCGAGTGTAATAATGACCGGTTTAATTTTGCAAAATAATAACATAAATGATAATTTGGGATTGATTTTTATTATGATCGGAATCAATTTAATATTTTTACCAATTTTATTTTTTTTATCTGCGTATTTAATTAGAAATATTTACAATATTTAAAGTGTATAAAATTATTTTTCTTTGTTTTATTAAAGTGATAGTATAAAATATTTTAGAATATATTTATAATTGTTGAGAGTTGAGAAAAAATTTATGTGGCAAGCTTTAAGAAGGCTAATTGCGGCTAACCCTATGGGATTGTTTCTCTGGGGTATTATTAGCAAATGGTACTTAATGGTGGCAATTACATCGTTAATCGTACTATATTATGTAGCAAAAGGGCTTGACGATATAGGGTTTATAGATTATGTAACTAAAACTGTTTCAGAGGAGTTGGAACAGACAAAAGCAGCTGCTCAAAATTGTACTCCAAAACTCGGGGCCGACTGGGATCATCTTGTTAGATTTTGGAATTGTTTGGGCGATCCAGGAAAATATGAAGTTAGAGAGGGTACGGGTGAGCAGCAATTGCAACAAGGCATGGACAAGCTTATACAAAGCCAACCTGACGGAACAATACCGGAACCTGCTACTCCTGTAGTAAATCCTTATGACTCGGGTAATACCAGTAATAATAACCAGTAAAGTATATTTTTGTTGCAGGCTATAAAAATTATTAACTATCGATGTCATACCGAGGTCAAGTCCTGTGTTGTACGAACGTTGAAAAAAAGAGGTAAAAATTCTGTCATTCCGTGGCTCCGACCACGGAATCCAGCTTATAATATCATAAAAAGATTCTAAAATAAG
Organism: Rickettsia endosymbiont of Oxypoda opaca; assembly: GCA_020881235.1. Classification (GTDB taxonomy): domain Bacteria; phylum Pseudomonadota; class Alphaproteobacteria; order Rickettsiales; family Rickettsiaceae; genus Rickettsia. The sequence continues at coordinate 25,861 of JAJIYK010000014.1, forward strand.
TCTAATATTGCTTTATTTCCCTGGATGCCGTGATCAAGTCACGGCATGACACAGCCTTTTTTGCAACATTCGTACAGTAGTGGGTCAAGTCACGGCATGACATCGTACTTTTTTAATCCAAGTACAAATATTAAAATATGACATTATCTGAAATGACAGAGCAATTACTGAAAGACGAGCCGGATAAGCAGACACGTAGGGACTTTATGGTGCTATCCGCTACCAGTATAGCAGCGGTCGGAGCGGTTTGTACTGCGTGGCCGTTAATTGATTCCTTAAATCCTTCAGCCGATGTGCTGGCTTTGTCGTCGATTGAAGTTGATTTATCTAATATTGCGGCAGGTCAGACTGTTACCGTGAAATGGCAAGGAAAACCTGTTTTTATTACTAATCGCACTCCTGATAAAATCACCGAAGCAAGAAATGTTAAAATGTCGGAGCTGATCGACCCCGAAGCGGATCAAGATAGAGTTAAGGCTGGGCATGATAATTGGCTAGTAACTATCGGCATTTGTACGCATTTGGGATGCGTTCCCTTGGCTAATCAAGGTGAGTATGACGGCTGGTTTTGCCCGTGCCACGGTTCGCAATATGATTCTTCCGGTAGAGTCCGTAGAGGTCCTGCACCGTTAAATTTAGCAATCCCGCCTTATAGCTTTATCAGTGATAAAAAAATCAGAATCGGATAATTATTTATGCACGAAAATAATACTCCGGAAAAATCTTCTGGCTCAATAATAGAATGGATCGACTATAGATTACCCATTTTTTCCTTTTTAAAACATTTTAGTCAGTATCAAACTCCTAAAAATTTAAGTTATTTGTGGAATTTAGGCTCGATAGCCGGCATTGCGTTAGTAATTCAAATAATTACCGGCGTAGTTTTGGCGATGCACTATACGCCTCATGTCGATTATGCTTTTGATAGCGTCGAGAAAATAATGCGTAACGTTAATTACGGCTGGTTGATACGTTATACGCATGCAGTCGGGGCTTCGATGTTTTTCGCTGCCGTGTATTTACATATTTGTCGAGGGCTATATTACGGTTCATACAAAGCACCACGTGAATTGCTTTGGCATATCGGTATTATTATTTTCCTAACCATGATGGCAACAGCTTTTATGGGTTATGTACTCCCTTGGGGACAAATGAGTTACTGGGGAGCAACGGTAATTACTAATTTATTTTCGGCCATTCCGTTTGTCGGTAAGTCTATAGTTACCTGGCTGTGGGGCGGATTCTCGGTTGATAACCCCACTCTTAATAGATTCTTTGCACTGCATTATTTGCTGCCGTTTATTATTGTTGCACTTGTGTTATTGCATATCGTAGCTTTGCACCGGCACGGCTCAAATAACCCTAAGGGGATTGATGTTAAAACCCCTAAAGATACTATTCCTTTTCATCCATATTATACTGTTAAGGATTTTGTCGGATTCGGCATTTATTTTATAATATTTGCCTATTTTATCTTTTATCAGCCGAATTATCTAGGACATCCCGATAATTACATACCGGCGAACCCGTTAGTAACGCCGGCACATATCGTCCCTGAATGGTATTTTTTACCCTTCTATGCAATATTGCGAGCCGTGCCGTCAAAGCTTGGAGGGGTATTGCTAATGTTTTCAAGTATATTTGTGTTATTTGTTCTGCCTTGGCTTGATAGCTCAAAGGTAAGGAGTAGCAATTACCGACCTATCTATCGCATTGCTTTCTGGATATTTATTGCGGATTGTTTACTGCTCGGTTATTTAGGCGGTCAACCGGCAGAAGAGCCGTATATTACGTTAAGTCGTTTTGCTGCAAGCTATTATTTCTTTCATTTTTTAGTCGCATTGCCGTTAATTAGCAAATACGAAAAGCCGTTACCGCTACCGGAGGAGTTATAAAAGCCTCTTATAATGATGTGATAGTTATAAGCGTAGGAACGACATTTATAGAGAAGAATATTATGAAACAAACAAACTGGGCTGAACCACAAAAAGTAACAGCTTCACATGCTTGGCGTAGATGGGCGGCAAGAATAATAGATTACAATATAAATACAGTAATAATGGCATTTTTAATAGTTTATACAAAAGGTAAAATTCTAAATTCTATTTTTATACCAAGTATTATGAGCAGGTTTTTAGCCTCAGGTAATAATTCTTTGACCTTTTTTGTAATAAATATGATAATCTTTAGTTTAATATTTCATTTTTATTCAACTTTTATTAATGCTTTTTTGCTTTATTTAACTGGTTATACAATAGGTAAGCTGTTATTAGGAATAAAAATATTAAATAATAATAATAAACGTCCAAATTTTTTTAAATTACTTTTGCGTGAAATATTAGTTTTATTGAAAGGTTTAGGGATAGGAATGCCATTGATAGCAGATTTAGCAAATTTTTTATCTTATAAACATTTAATTTTTAATCAAGCCACAAGCTGGGATAAACGACTTAATCTAAAAGTATTATATCGTAAACAACCTCATTATTTTACAAATATTATTTTATCAATAACAATATTGTTTACTTTAATATACTCTTATTTAGACGATTGGATTAAAATTTTAAAACATTATGAAAACTAAACTTCTTATTCTCATTATTATACTATTGACTTCAAGCTTAACGTTCGCTAATGAGGCTTTACCTCCAAAGGAGTTAAATTGGCCGTTTGATGGAGTGTTCGGTAGTGTTGACCGTGAGGCAGCCCAAAGGGGCTTTCAGGTTTATAAAGAAGTATGTAGCGTTTGCCACGGACTATATAATTTATCTTACCGGAACTTAAAAGATATCGGCTTTTCCGAAGATGAAATAAAGGAAATAGCAAAAGGTTACACTGTTAAGGACGGTCCGAACGATGAGGGTGAAATGTTTGATAGACCCGCTTTGCCGGCTGATCATTTTGTGCAGCCCTATCCAAATGAGCAAGCAGCAAGAGCCGCAAATAACGGTGCTTATCCGCCGGATTTGTCATTGATTATTAAAGCTCGTCATGATGGAGCCGATTATTTATATTCTTTGCTTACCGGTTATGCCGATGCACCTGCCGGCTTTAAATTAATGTCGGGGCTAAGCTATAACCCGTATTTTGCCAATGATCAAATTGCTATGCCGCCGCCGCTCACAAACGGGCAAGTGACTTATATAGACGGCACGCCTGCAACTGTTGAGCAAATGAGTAGAGACGTTGCCGTATTTTTGCAATGGGCAGCAGAACCGGAAATGGAGCACCGTAAATCGATGGGACTTAAAGTAATGATGTTTTTAATAGTATTTACTATATTATTTTATATTGCTAAAAACCGCATCTGGTCAGATTTTAAATAAAGGGTAAATTTCACTAGCAACGGTTTTCGGTATTTTTGATACTATAAATTAATTTATTACTTGACTATTGCTATTACTTAGGTATCATACTTAATCTAATGATGCTTAACTTCCATCGTTGATAATACCAACTTTAAAAAATCTTGGTTTTTATGCCGAGAGCCCTCTATCTTTTATATATGCATAAAAGGTAGAGGAGGTTGTTTATACAACGACTGAAGTTAGCTCTCGGCACCATTTTTATCAGATATTAATTTTTGTAGATAGTAGGCTTTGCTGCATGGCTCGAAAAACCCCGTCATTGAGAAGGCACAAAGGCATTATTGCATGGCTCTAGAACTTGCCCAAACGTTATTGCGAGCGACTGAAAGGAGTACGGCAATCCAATTTTTGTCATGCCGAACTCGTTCCGGCATCTTTTTTGTAGAACCTGAAATAAATTCAGGATGGCTATTATTTTATTAAATTGCCACAGCCACTTCGTGGCTAGCGTTGTTGCATGGATAGGTTAAAGCATATTCTATGTCATTCCCGCTTTCGCGGGAATCTAGAGAATATTTAAGCAAATTATATAGTAAATTTTTATATAATTTTACTTATTTTAAGTGTTTTTTCTGGATTCCTGCTTTTAGCTAGAATGACATATAGCACTTTTCTTGCTCCACGCAACAATTCTTTCGTGGCTTCGCAATGACGGATTTTTATTAATTTCTTGGTCCATGCAACGATGTTTGTCTAATATCAAGGGGATAGGTAAAGGATACTATTCTGATTGTGTATTAGGTTTGAGGTATTTAGAATGACCCGTTTTATAAAAGTGACATATCTGTTCAATATAATTACGAAAATCCGTATTTTCTTTAGCTAAACGGTTCGCCGTATCCCAGTCTATTTCTTGCCGTTCTTTTGCCGGAATTTTAATATAGCTTTCTAAAGGGTCATCTATATTAAGCTCAATAACACCAATCCCATGTAAGTTGCATAGTATTGTTAGTTCTTTTATTGTATTTTTACCTTGAATTTCTGTGGTAACTAAATATCCCAAATTAGCCCAAGAAGAATTGCTAACAGCTTGAAAAAATACTTCACGAACATTGACCGGATTAATGAATGTTTTTACTTCATATGAGGTTAATTTTGTTTTTTTGTTAAAATATTCCCTTACACAATCTTTGATTTCACGATTCCAATCAGTACTTAGATCTTCTACTCCAACAATATCGGGATATAACCATTTATTACCGTTCCGCCCACGCTTGTTGGCTGAACGTTTTTCGTTAATGCGATGACTATATATATTGAGCTCTGAGTGTAAATATGTGGATAATTTACTATATAAATCTTTTTCTTTTAGCAAAGGCTGGTTTTGTGAAGAAGAGATAGAAGTATTAAACATCTCTGCCTGCTCAACTTCTTCTGTATCGATCTCTGCCTGCTTAGCTTCTTCTATATCGGTTTTTTCGGTATAGTAATATTTACGAGGTCGTCCTTCTATCGTTTTAATTTGAGGGTACTTCTTCTGTAAGCTTGGTCGAATCGTTCCGATTTCACCTGCAATTTGTCCGATCAAAGCCTTATCATCTATTAATAATATTTTGGTTGCTTTACTTCTTTGTCGTTTTTCTTCGTATTCTCTAGGATAATTTTTAAAAATTTCTTTGGCAAGCTCGCGAGCTGTAAATTTCTCGTTAGAGTGTTTTTGTAAAAATTCAGGAATAATTTTTGGTAAATTTAATGTCATACCTATTCTTATTTTCATTTCTTGCTGATACTGGCATTGGTTGCATGGCTCCCAGAAGGCGTTGTTGCATGGATCGAAAAAAGCACTGTATGTCATTCCTGCGAAAACGGGAAGGGCGTTGAGAGCGTTTTTATTGTTCTGTTTTACCCTTCATGTGTAGCATCATCACCGGCTAAGTGTACCTCTGCCTTCTCAGGATTTTCTGATGTTCCACCGCCAAGCCCTGTTTTTTCTTTTGCAATTTGTACCGCTTCTTTATGATCGGAGGCATCAGGGTTAGTAATATGGCTGACATGAACGCCTGTATTATTTTCAACAGATTTATCGGCAGCCCTACCTAATTTATCGGCTTCTTTGTCTAATTGCTTGGTGCCTTTATCTATTTCTTTACTAAGTTGTTTTCCAAATTTTTTCATAACTACCTCCATAATTTACAGTTTATAATATAATTATAACATTTAACCTGTCATATGCAAGAATTTTTAGAAAAAAATAGATGGCATTGCTAAATAAAGAAAGATACCTTGGAAAATCTACGTCATTGCGAGGAAATTACGAAGTAATTGACGTGGCAATCTAGGAAAAAATGACAAAAAGTGCTATGAAATTTATTATTTTCTGGATTGCCACGCTCCTTACAGTCGCTCGCAATGACGATATCTATCTTTATTTTACAACGCCAGGTTAACTTTATTCACAGAGTCTAGCTATTAAATTTTGTACGGATGAATTAAAGACTTTAAAAATAGAGTTTGGCATTAGACCGAAATAAATAATTAAAAAACACAAAGGAGCGATCGCAATTATTTCATACGCATATAAATCTTTGAAACTTAGAATCTCTTTATTGTTTATCTCTCCGAGCATCACTTCTTTGTAAAGTTTTAGCATATAAATTGCACCGAGAATTATCCCCAGTGCTGCCGCAAAAGCAGCCAATATATTAACGTGATAAATACCGAGTAAACTTAAAAATTCTCCTATAAATCCGCTGCTACCGGGCAAACCGACAGAGCCAAGCATTGCAATCATGAAAAAAACGGCAAGTATCGGCATTTTGTTTGCCACACCGCCATATTGTGCTATTTCTTTCGTATGTAGCCTTTCGTATAAAGTACCGACTATCAAGAATAAGCAAGAAGATACCACGCCGTGGCTGAGCATTTGAAATAAAGCACCTTTAATTCCGGCTTCCGTAAAGCTAAAAATACCTGCCGTTACATATCCCATATGGGCAACCGATGAATAGGCAATCATTTTTTTCATATCTTTTTGTGCTAATGCAACAAGTGAGGCATATATTATTGCTAAAATACTCAAAGCCAACACATAAACGGCAAATTCTTTGGAAGCTATGGGCAGCAAAGGCAGTAAAACACGTAAAAAGCCGTATCCGCCAAGCTTTAGCAGAATACCGGCAAGTATTACCGAACCGGCAGTAGGAGCTTGAACGTGAGCATCAGGAAGCCAAGTATGAAACGGCAGCATTGGGATTTTTACTGCAAAGGCTATAAAAATTGCCCACCATAAAAATTGTTGTGCAAGTAACGGTAAATTAGTAAGTGAGTTACCTAACTCTACTAAATTGAAACTATGAAATTTACTATAAATATAGATTAACGATAACAGAAAAAACACCGAGCCGAAGAAAGTATATAAAAAGAATTTAAGAGCGGCATAAACTCTATTTTCTCCGCCCCATATCCCGATAATAATATACATCGGGATTAGTATCACCTCGAAAAAAAGATAAAATAATAATAAATTTATGGAAGTAAACGCACCTATACAAAAGGATTCAATTAATAAAAAACATAATAAATATTCTTTTATGTATTTTTTAACGGTAAATAAGCTAGCTATTATACAAATAAGCGTAAGAAAAGAGGTTAAAACTACAAATAATATTGATATACCGTCAACTCCGACATGGAATTCAAGCCCGATTTTCTCGATCCAGCTATAACGCTCAACAAATTGATAAGAGGAATTTTTTGAATTAAATTCTATTAATATATAAATGGTTGAAATAAAAGTTAAAACAGAGCTAAGCACCGCTACATACATTGTATATATTTGCCTGTTCGGCTTCTTGCTCTGACTAATAAATAATATGATATATAACGCACTTATCAACGGCAGAAAAATACTAATTGATATAATCGGTAATTCTAACATTTGAAACTCTAAAACATTTTTTTCAGCTTAAGGGGATAACGCTTGTCATGCCGTGGCTTGACCCTCTAATGTATGAACGTTCCCGATGTCATTCTAGCTAAAGGCATTGTTGCGTGGATCATAATTTACCGTATTATGGTTATTATAAGTATGGTGTCATACCGTGGCTTGACCACGGTATCCAGAAAAAAACTTAATAAAAAGACTGGATGCCGTGATCAAGTCACGGCATGACACCGTACGCTTTGCAAAAATTCGATCCACGCAACAATGCATGGCGAGGCACCAAGAGGTATCTCGCCATGACGATCCCGGGAACCATATCTTAAAAGTCTAAATTCAGTTTTTTAGTTATTGAGTCGGAGCATTATTTGCTACTTTTACTTTAATTGTTTTCATAGAGCTGTCATCAAAGAACAAATATACTTTAAATTCATCTCCTTCCTTTAAAGATTGTTTTAAATCATACAGCATTATATGTGCACCGCCAGGCTTAAGCTCCACGCTAGTTTTCGTAGGTATTACAAGGTTATCTAGTTTTACCATTTTACTAATTCCTTTTTCATCAGTAAAAGTTTGATGAAGTTCTACTTTATTGGCGATATCCGACGATACGTTTATTAAATTATAATTAGCACCGCTATCATTTTTAATTATTAAATACATAGCAGAATTATTAATTTTACCTGCCATACTTGCTGCAGGTCTTGCCCATGGATTAATAAAGCTAAGATCAGTCATTGCCGTAATAGGTGCATTACTATCAGATTGAGTACCGGAAGAAGGAGCTGCCGCCGCCGGTGCAGCAGGGGGATTAGTAGAAGTAGCGTAGCTTACGGAGCAAGTTAAACTAGTAAGTAATAAGAGAAGAGTTTTTAAATTCATGTTAATACCGTAAAATAAGTTTATTCATAAGTTATATTAACATGAATAAGCTACAAATCCAATACTCTTTTAGCAATATTACCGGCATTGCCTAAAAAGAACGGCGTTGTTGCATGGCTCGAATTTTTGATGTCATTCTAGCTAAAAGCGGGAATCCAGAAAAAGCACCCAAAACAAGCAAAATTATATAAAAATTTACTATGTAATACGCTTAAATATTCTCTGGATTCCCGCTTTTAGCTAGAATGACATACAGCACTTTTTTTGATCCATGCAACAACGCTAGTAAAATATTGAGAGAGCGGTTATTTTTTCTGATCGGTTCTAATTGAAATGACGCTAGACATACCCGGTATTAGGTTAGCATTACTAGGGGCTTCAAAATCTATTAAGACCGGTATACGCTGAACGATTTTAGTAAAATTGCCCGTAGCGTTATCAGGCGGAATTAGAGTAAATTTTGAACCAGTTGCCGGTGAGATATTACGAATTCTGCCGTATATTATTTTTTTCGGTAGAGAATCAAATTGTATTTTTACTTTTAAACCGGGACGGAATTTTTCTATTTGCGTCTCTTTAAAATTAGCTTGAATATACATTGTTTTATCTTGGACGATAGAAAATAATATCCTACCGGAAACTATATAATTCCCGACTTCTAAACTGCTATTACTAAATATACCGCTCACGGGTGCAATAATTTTAGTATTTTGTAGACTCCTCTCGGTGATTTTTTTATTCTCCGTCAATTCTTTTAGATTTTCTTCTTCTGCCGATTTCTCAAGGCTTAATAGTAGCAAATTTTGCTTAGCAATCTGTAAATCTAATTTAGCTTGATTATAGTCGGTTTTTGCTTTTGCAAATAGGTTCTTTGAATCATCTAAGGCTTTGCTACTGGCAAATTTTTCTTTATTTAACTCCTTAGTTCTAGCAAAATCGGTGGAAATAATCTCAAAGCTTGTCGTCGCTAAACTTAATTTCTCTTCTGCTTGTTCCAGTTTAATTTGCCCTATTAAAGTCTTCTGATCAATAATTTCTATATTTTTTATTGAGGCATTAATAGAGGCGTCTAACGCATTAAGGCGTGCCTTATAGTCTCTATCGTCAATTTCACCAATCAGATCACCCTTGTTAACCCTTGTGTTATTAGAGATTAATAAATTGGTTAAGACACCGTTAATCTCAGAACTTACATTTGATATATCGGCATCAATATAAGCATTATCGGTAGATTGCGTATTAACCCAGACATAAATACCGTAACCGGCGCTAATTAATGCTATTATAATTATCGCTAACAAATATTTAGCTAAAGGATGAGTTTTATATTTCTCAATATTTTGAGTCACATTAAGCATAGTTATTTACTACCGAGTTTGTGCTTGAGAAAATAGCAAGCAGGTATAGAAAGAATATATATAATCGCTATTAACGGTAATGAATACCATGGGTATATGATAAGGTTTATAATAATGATTGCAAATAAAATCATTGCAAGCGATAAATATTCCGGTTTTATATTTAAATTTTTTGTTGAAATAGTCGGTAATCTACTAGCAAGTAAAAAAGCTATTATAGCTAAATAGATATTAATGGTTATAGTGTGAACACGAATATTTATATTTAGTAAAGTACTAATTTCAAAATCTAACATAACCGGCGTTAAAGCAAGTAACGCACCGCAAGGTGCCGGTACACCGGTAAAAAAATATTCCGCTCTATCTTGCTTCGGCTGGAAAATACTAATGTTAAAACGTGCAAGACGTAGTGCCATACATACGATAAATAATAGCATCACTGCCCATGAAAACACCTTATACTCATATTGCTGAAAAGACCATAAATATATTAGATATGCGGGAGCTATACCGAAATTGGCAAAATCACATAATGAATCAAGTTCAGCACCGAAAGGGCTGGTAGCGTTTAGCATTCTTGCCACTCTGCCGTCAATGCCGTCAATAATTGCTGCGACTATAATACAATATACGGCAATTTCCCATCTACCGTCTAAGGCAAATCTTAAAGAACTCATACCGGTAATAAGCCCTAATAAGGTAATAAAGTTAGGAATTAATTTTATAAAGGGAACAGGCTTATTTATTATAGCTTTACGTATTTTTAACAATTTAGTACCTAATGTAATAAAGTTTGTTATTGCGAAGAGGTATTGGCATTGTTGTATGGATCGAATTTTTGCAAAGCGTACGATGTCATACCGTGGCTTGACCACGGTATCCAGCCTTTTTATTAAGGTTTTTTCTGGATACCGTGGTCAAGCCACGGTATGACACCATACTTGTAATAACCTATGATGCGGTAAATTATGAGCCATGCAACAATGCCGAATGACCTCTATAAAGGACAACAATACTACCTTCTCTCAAACTTAAATTCCGATGTTTTTTTACGACCAAAATCGGCAATGATAGTTTCGCCGCCGATAGCGGTTTGACCCTTGGTAACAAATAAGGCTGTTTTTAACGGCAAATAAATATCCGCTCTACTGCCGAAACGAATTATACCGTATCGTTCTCCTACTTTAACCTCGGTGCCTTCTTCTAAATCGCATACTATTCTTCTAGCTATTAATCCTGCTATCTGTACAAAAGCTATTTTCTGACCGGTATTAGTTTCCATTAACACTGATTGACGCTCATTATAAATACTTGCCTTATCAAGTGAAGCATTAAAAAACTTCCCCGGATTGTAATGCAGCGATAAAATTTTTCCGCTAGCAGGTACCCTATTAACATGCACATTAAAAATATTAAGAAAAACACTAACTCTTATCATTTCTTCGTTACCAAGCCCTAACTCTGCCGGAGGCACAGCTTCTTTTATTTCTTGAACTATTCCGTCCGCCAGACTTACTATTAAGTCATTATTTATAGGAACGTAGCGGTCGGGGTTACGGAAAAAATATATACACCAAGCAGTTAGGATAAACCCTATGGCACCAAGTTTACTATTAAAAGAAGCTAATAAAAAACTCACTACCGCAAAGCTTGCAATGAATATATACCCTTCGCGATGAATAATTTTAAAAAAATCGTTATATTTATCTTGTTTCATTTTGATCTCTAAAAGTTGTTGATGTTATTATTCTCGTATCCTTTTATGTCATTCTCTGCGTAGGCATTGTTGCGTGGGTCATAATTTACCGTATTATGGACAAGTATGGTGTCATACCGTAAAGTATAATGTCATACCGTGGCTTGACCACGGTATCCAGAAAAAACCTTAATAAAAAGACTGGATGCCGTGATCAAGTCACGGCATGACACCATACTTGTAATACCATAATACGATAATTATGAGCCACACAACAATATATAAGTTATTTACTCCCCTTCCTCACTCTCTTCTAAATCCTCGTCATCTTTCGTTGCTGCCATTGGTGCGTTTTGATCTTCTTGAGCTGATCCAAGAGCATACACACACAAATCTTCAAGTGGCACGTTATTTTTTTTAGAAAGATCGTTTAATTTACTAATTGCATCCATTACTTCTGATGGTACGGCACCTCCACGTTCTTTTGACAACCAATCTGCTTGAAACTGTATTGGGTGATGCCCTTGTTCCGGTGTTCCGATATAAAATTTAAATTTTGACTTTTGTCCGCCAAAATCACAATCAAATTCAAATGCTTTCATAATAAAGACAAATTTAATTACATTATTTATTATTAATGGTTTGATATTAAAAACGCAAACCTAAAATGCTCTTTTGTGCTAATAAAAAATTATAGCTTGTATGTAGTGTTATATCTGCGTGGCGAGTGAAAAGTGCCTAAACCGTCACCCCGTGGCTACGACCAGCGTTGCGTGGCTCGAATTTTTGCAAAGCGTTCGGTGTCATGCCGTGACTTGATCACGGCATCCAGTCTTTTTATTAAGGTTTTTTCTGGATACCGTGGTCAAGCCACGGTATGACACTATACTTCACGGTATGACACCGAGCATACTTAACTTACCTAGGTAATAACGCTTGCTTAAGATGATCGTTGGTGGCAATAAATTTATCGTTGTTATTTATTACCACACCGCCGGCTTCTTTAATGATTAATTCAAATGCATGATATAGAGTATAATTTAATGTTGGCAAATATATTATATCGATTTTACCGGCTGCTAAAAGCATAGCTGAGTAGCAAGGTGAGCCGAAATCTCTGATATCATTTGCCGGAAAAATAGAATCACTTAAATTATCGCTTATTATTAAGGCATTCTTTAAATCATTGATACCGGAAACCCGAAGCCTTGCACTTTTATTATTTATGGAATTAAAACTATCTCTTTCTATCCACGCCCCTTTGCCTTTTTCGGCATAATAAATTTCATTAAGTGCCGGAAAATGTATTACGGTAGATACCGGCGTTAAACCTTCTTGCGTTCTTTTTAAGTAAGTTATCGATAAAGCAAAAAAAGGTATACTTCTAGCTAGATTATTTGGGCTATCTATCGGGTGTACCAAAAAAGCAACTTCCCGATTATTATTATCTATCTCAAATATATCCTCCGGAAAAAACAAAGATTCTAAATGCCTTTGCAATTCATTTTGTAATAAAGCTTTTAATTTTAAATAAGACTTCTCGCAGAATTCTTTATTGCCTGAGCTTGTTCTCTGGAGCATTTCAAGCTCTAGAAAATCTCGTTGTAAAAATTTAACGGCTTTGCGTGTAGCACTAATTAATAAATTGGTTATCGGTTGCATTTATTATGCCATACAGTTAATTTTAGATTAATTTCGGATTTGTATACGTGAAGTATTTCGAGGATTAGGAGTGTCATCCCGTGACTTGATCACGGGATCCAGTCTTTCTATAATTTTTTTCTGGATGCCGTGGTCAAGCCACGGCATGACAATTCTTCCACTTTACTTAGCTCGCTCGACAAAACTAATATCTTCGGTTTTGATAATAATTTTTTCGCCCGCTACCAAATATTGCGGTACCATAACCCTAATACCGTTGGCTAAAATTGCCGGTTTATATGAAGAGGTAACGGTTGATCCTTTTATTACGGGGTCGGTTTGAACGATTTCAGCCGTAACCGTCGGCGGGAGTTCAATATTCAAAGGATTATCTCCGTAAAATTCTACCTTTACTAGCATATTATCGGTTAAAAGCGGTAATTTTTCACCTAAAATTTGTTTGTCTATAGTAATTTGCTCAAAAGTTACATTATCCATTAACACAAGATTATTATCTTCAAAATAAAGAAATTGAAAATTTTTATGTTCAAGCTCGGCTTTTTCGATATAATCGGAGGAACTAAAGCGTTCATTAAGCTTTGTTCCCGTTTTTAAGTTTTTCATCTCTACTTGCACGTAAGCACCGCCTTTGCCGGGTTTAGTATGTTCAGGCGTTTTATTTACCACCCATAAATCATTGTTGTATACTAATATATTACCAGTTCTAATTGAATTTGCCGAAATTTTCATATATATAATTACAGTATGTATCTTAAAAAATTAAAATATACAAATTATTCTTTTTAAAAACAAGGTTTAAAGATAAAATTTTAAACAATACTATTTTAACATTTGGGTTTTGTAAAATTTATGACGGCAAATATATTAATAGTAGACGATATAGAGACAAATATTAAATTATTAAAAGCAAAGCTTTTAAACGAGTACTATACGGTCTTTACCGCAATTAGCGGTAAGGAGGCATTAAGTATACTTGAAAAGGATAAAATCGATGTGGTATTGCTTGATGTTATGATGCCCGAGATGGATGGTTTTGAGGTATGCAGGCAGATAAAAGCGAATCCTGAGACTACTCATATACCGGTAGTTATGGTAACGGCACTTTCGGAGGTAGAGGATCGTGTCACCGGTTTAGAGGCGGGGGCAGATGAATTTTTGACCAAGCCTATAAACGATACTGCTCTTTTCGTAAGGCTTAAGTCCCTATCGAGAATGAAAGCATTAATTGACGAATTAAAGCTTCGGAATGATACAAATGCTTTATTGGGTAGTCCGGCTATAGAAATGCAGGACACTTTTAACGATAAAAAAATCTTATTAATTAATGATGATATAGTACAGGCTAGAAATATCAAACAAATGTTACTAAAAATTTCTCCGAATGTCCGAGTAATAAGCGAGTCCCTAGAACTTGAGGCTACACCGGAATATATTCCTGATTTAGTAATTATTAGCAGTACGCTCGAAAATGAAGATCCGTTAAGAGTGAGCGTAGTGTTAAGAGGCAAGCCGGAAATAAGCGGAGTGGTACTAATTTTACTAGTCGATGAAGAAAATTTACCTATAGTTATGAAAGGAATGGAACTCGGAATTAACGATTATTTTATTTACCCTATTGAAGAAAATGAGTTATTAGCAAGGATTAGGACGCAACTTCGCAGAAAACAATATCAAGATAATTTACGCAATGACCTTGAACAAAGTGTAAATTTAGCAGCCAAAGACGGTTTAACGGGCTTATTTAATCGGCGTTATTTCGACATACATATAAAGCAAATGATAGAAAAAGCTAACGAAGGTGAAATTAGTTTGCATTTACTTATGTGCGACGTTGATGATTTTAAGCATGTTAACGATAGTTACGGTCACCAAGCGGGAGATACGGTTTTAAAAATAGTTACCCGTGTTTTGAAAAATACTTTTAGAGTAACTGATTTAATTGCCAGATTTGGCGGAGAAGAGTTTACCGTTCTTTTAAGTGATATGAATATGGAGCAAGCAATACATACGGCAGAAAGAATTAGAGTAAAAATTGAATGTATGGATTTTCAGATTGAAGGACAACCGGAACCTATACACAAAACTATTTCTATCGGTGTAACGGAATATAAAAAAGGAGAATCTGTCACTGATTTTATCGAGCGTTCAGATAAGGCAATGTATATGGCAAAAACATCAGGAAAAAATAAAGTAGTAAAATTGGTTTAATATAAATTTAAGATAATGAAAAATTTTCTTTCTCAAGAATATCGTAAACTACCTTATAGACCCGGGGTAGGGATGATGATAATAAATACTGAAAATAAAATATTTGTCGGTAAAAGAGTAGATACTAAAGTGGCAGCATGGCAAATGCCTCAAGGCGGTATAGTACCGGGAGAAACCCCAAGCGTTGCAGCATTGCGGGAAATGCTAGAAGAAATCGGCAGCGATAAAGGGCATATTATTGCTGAAAGTAAATGCTGGTATAGCTATGATGTGCCGGCATTTCTAATACCGAAATTGTGGGACGGTAATTTTCGAGGTCAAAAACAAAGATGGTTTTTAATTAGATTTACCGGTACTAACGAAGACATTAACGTTAATACTAGCAACCCTGAATTTGAGCAGTGGCGCTGGGCATCGTTTGATGAATTATTTTCTATTATAATTCCTTTTAAACGTAAGCTTTATCAAGCAGTAGTAAAAGAATTTGAATCACTGCTTGATAAGTAATGCTTACATGACTCAAGTTATTAATGTTACTTCCACGAGGCATTGGCATTGTTGCATAGCTCGAATTTTTGCAAAGCATTCGGTGTCATGCCGTGACTTGATCACGGGATCTCTTGAAATACGCTACCACAGGTTGCTCATGAGATACCGTGGTCAAGCCCTGTGTTGTACGAATGTTGCAAAAATCGTCATTGCGAAGCCACGAAGTGGCTGTGGCAATCCATAAAACATAATAAAATTATGCTAAAATTAGCATTTTTACTGGATTGCTTCGTCAATTTACTATCGTAAATTTTCTCGCAATGACGGAAAAACAACCTGCAAGCCAACGTTCGTACAACACAGGGTCAAGCCACGGTATGACACCATACTTGTAATAACCATAATACGGTAAATTATGAACCCTACAACAACGCCCGAGGCATTGCTGAACTAGACTAACATACCGGGGTATGAATGCTTTTTTATCATAATCGTAAATTTAAACCATCCGACAGATGCAAAGAAATTATTTAGAGCAATTTAAAAAACTCCCCCTTACTTTAATTTCGCTTATTACTGTAATTTGTATTATAGGGTTTATAGTTCTTTATTCGGCATCAAATAGCAATCTCCAACCTTGGGCATATAAGCAAATAGTAAATTTTTGTATATTTTTGCCTTTATCTATCCTAATTGCCACACTTGACTTAAAATTAATATTTAGGTTTTCCTATATATTCTATTTTTTAGTATTAGCTTTATTATTAAGCGTCGAGCTTTTCGGTTCGGTATCGATGGGAGCAAAACGTTGGATTGATCTAGGAATCATCCGTTTACAACCTTCTGAACCTATAAAGCTTGCAATAATATTAATGTTAGCTCGTTATTTTCACCAATTAAAATTTGAAGATTTGACGAAAATACATAAAATTTTAGTACCGATTATTGCAGTAATTATACCGGTACTATTAATAATCAAAGAACCTGACCTTGGTACCGGCATTATAAATATAATTATTACCGGTATTATATTTTTTGCGGTTGGGTTTAGAATAAGAAATTTTGTAATAATCGGTCTTATTGTATTTGCTTGTATACCGGTAATGTGGCATATAATGCATGACTATCAAAAAAAACGAGTAATGGTATTTCTTGACCCTGAACGGGAACCGCTCGGTGCCGGTTATAATATCATTCAATCAAAAATTGCGATAGGTTCAGGAGGCGGTTTTGGGCAAGGACTAAACCAAGGCAGTCAAAGTCACTTAGATTTTTTACCCGAACACCAAACGGATTTTATTTTTGCGACATATGCTGAAGAATTTGGTTTTATAGGCGGGATTTTCCTATTACTTTTATATTCTGCAGTTATAATTATCTCATTAATAATTGCTATTAATAGCCGTTCTATTTTTGGTAAATTAACGGTAATAGGTATAACCTCAATTTTATTTAGTCATGTATTTATCAATATGGCAATGGTTATGGGGTTATTGCCGGTAGTAGGAGTACCGCTACCATTTATTTCTTACGGCGGAACAATGATGGCTTCGATGTTAATCGGTTTCGGGCTGGTTATGAATGTACAAGTAAATCAACATACCAATTTAAATTAAAAAATTATCAATCGACAAATTTATTTTAGCTTTTCATAAAGAAAATTCTAGACCGCAGCAAAAAGATTTGTTATAAGAAACCTGACCTTAAAATATCAAATCACTAAAATTATCAATAAGGCTAATATATTCCTCGGTAGCTCAGCGGTAGAGCAAACGGCTGTTAACCGTTAGGTCGCTGGTTCGAATCCGGCCCGGGGAGCCATTCCTCAATTTTCGACAAATTTACGAATGTATCGAACGGCGAACGCAGAGAGTAATCAAGTTTTGAGCCGTTTAATTTTATGGTCGAAAAGATCAATTTTATTAATTGCCTTTTTTTCTCATTTGTCGACCCAAGAAAAGTTTTATGTGCATTTGCCGCTAAATTAAGGACGTCTATCATTCTTTGATTAAAGCTATCATCACCTTTATTATGCTCTTCTATTTCCATCATAATTTTATCACGACGCACTATTAATTGTTTCTTCTTCTCTTCATACTCCTCACTTGTAAATTGATCTTCTAAATAGCAATTCATTAGCTTATCAAGCTTGGTTTTTATGCTTATAAGTTCTTTATTCAATTCTGTTATTCTTGTCTTATAATATTCTCTTTCATTTACCACTGAATCTTTTACGTATTGAGTAACTTTTTGTAATGTTTCAGGCTCAACATACATTGCTTTAAAAACCTTCTCTACTTCTTCTAATAATGTTTCTTCTTTCACATATACCTTCTTATTTGGATTGTTAGGATTCCTTGCACCTAGGTAAGTTACTTCATATTCAGAACCATCAGCTCGTTTCTTTTTCTTGGTTTCTGCTGACACTACCCTGCCTGTAGTTGCACAAGTTATTAAGCCTCTAAATATATAATCTTTATCACCCCATTTAAAGGGTTTTTTATTCCAACCTTTTAAAACCGCTGTACATTGGTCAAATAGCTCCTTAGAAATAATAGGAGCGTATCTATGAGGATAATATTTATTAGCCTTTTTATAGTGCATTACCCCATAATAAAATGGATTTGTTAATGTTGCATGAATATGGGAGCGGCATAATTCACCTTGATTGCCTCGTGAGTTAGTTAAGCCCCACTCTTTAGTTTTTTGCAGCATTTTAGGTATAGTATATAAACCTGTTGCGTATTCTTCAAAAAGCTTTTTAATTAAAGCTGCTCTATGCGTATCTATTATTATATCACCTTGCCTTTTCCCGACGTTAATATGTTCATAACCAATAGGAGCAGTACTAATCCACTCACCGCTTAACAGTTTTTGCTCTATACTACGTATTACATTATCCCGTATATTATCTACGTAACTTTGAGCCATTGTTACGTTTAAATTCCACATTAGCTTTTCGCTAGAGGTAGAGTATTTGTGAATAACACAATTTTCAACGTGAAAATGTAACTCAATTTTCTCACGCTCAATAAGATCATAAAGCATTGCCGATTCCTTAAAACTACGCTGTAACCTATCAACTTTGTCGGTTATTATTGCTATAATCTCTTTTTGACTCTTAGCAAATTTTATAGCTTCGTTAAATTTCTCACGATTTCCTACAGTGGAAGACTCGCTAAATTCATAAATTTTTAATATCTCTAACCCTTTACGCATACAATAATCTTGCAGCCGTCTTGTTTGAGCATCTATTGAGTAGCCTTCTTCTTGCTCTTTAGTTGACACTCTTGATAATAATATTGCTTTAGTTGCTATTTTTCTATCTTTCATAATATTTCCTTTAATTTATTGAATTATTAAAATGGCACATAGCTAAATTAGTTTACTATGTACCGATATCTATTTTTGTCTTATCTTTATTTTTCTTCCTCCTTAGTACTGTTATTTTCATAACTTTTTAAGGCATAATTAAGGATAAAAGTAGCAATACTTAGAAAATCATTTTGTGTAAGTACTGACTCGTAAAGCCTTATATCGTTATAAGATTTTTTATATATTTCTGTATTAATTAGCCCGAGTAAAGATAAAGTACCAAGTACTGAAAAA
>JAJIYK010000015.1 GCA_020881235.1 Rickettsia endosymbiont of Oxypoda opaca
TAAAGAAAAGGCTGTGTCATGCCGTGACTTGATCACGGCATCCAGAAAAATAAAGCCATATTAGACTTATTTTAGAGCCTTTTTATGACGTTATAAAACTGGATTCCGTGGTCGGAGCCACGGAATGACAGAATTTTTACTTCTTTATTAAAACGTTCGTACAACACAGGATCAAGTCACGGTATGACATCATACGCTTTGCAAAAATTCGAGTCACGCAACAATGCCAACTTGACCACAATACAACCTTATACTACCTATATTTATAATCCTGCTGCAGCTTAACAGCTAATTCTTGCTCCCACCTATCGCCGTTTTGTAGTAATCGCTCCTTATCATAAAGTAACTCCGTATGGGTAAGGGTAGCGAACTCAAAATTAGGTCCTTCAACTATTGCATCCACCGGACAAGCTTCTTGACATAGCCCGCAATAAATGCATTTCGTCATGTCGATATCATAACGAGTAGTACGACGGCTGCCGTCTTCTCGCTCATCCGCTTCTATTATTATCGCTTGTGCCGGACAAATTGCTTCACAAAGCTTGCAGGCAATACAACGCTCTTCGCCGTTTTCGTAACGCCTAAGTGCATGCTCGCCCTTAAATCTTGGACTTACCGGACTTTTTTCATAAGGATAATTAATTGTAACTTTTGGCTTAAACAAATATTTCAAAGTTAGAGCCAAACCCATTATTATCTCAAATAAAAAAAATGACTTTAAGTAATTTATCATTTTTGGATTATATCTATTAAAATTTCAAGTTTGAATCTATATTATTAAGTAATTCCTTAATAGCAGGAACATAGTCTCTTATTCGTTTATAAATTTCATCCGCAAGTTTTTCATCATAGGTATGCGATGTCATATTGCGATCAACAAGCATATAAATCCATAGATTTTCATCACTTATCATACCGACAGTAAAAGCCTCTTTGAGAATTTCTTTAGGATAGTTAAGAAGTATTCCCTTTTGAGCAAAATATTCTTTCAAAAATTTCCATGCAAGTTCAAAAGTAAACTCAAATCTTTGAATTGTTGCATCAATATAAGCTCGATCTTCTGTTATCGGTTTTAAATAAATAGCCTCAAGCTTCATAAAAGCTCTACGAAAATTTTCAAACTTAATGTTTATTTTTGACATATAGGATTTTTTTGTTTTTTAATATATTTTCATAAAGCTCAGTACTTATTTTGGGAGACTCAAATCTAACACAATCTATTTTTAAAAGAGTATCTGCATTTTCTATAATATCTACGACTTTTAGCCATTCTTGATCTGTAATATTGGGACAAATAATTGCAAGGTCAATATCAGAACGCTTTTTATTGTCACCTCTAGCACGGGAGCCAAAAAGCCATATTTCCTTTACAAACGGTAAAGATTTCAATTTCTCGATAAAGAGATATGATTTGATATCTTTACTCATTCACAATTTACTATAGTTAAAATTACTACTCTCAAACATTCGGTAAATTATCGGTATACATTAACACACTTGACATTAGTATAACCCAAAATAAAGTTAACGGTAAAAATACTTTCCATCCCAAACGCATTAGCTGATCATAGCGATATCTCGGCAAGGTTGCTCTGATCCATAAAAAACAGAATAATAAAAATCCGACTTTTAAAGCAAACCAAATAAAGCCCGGAATAAAAGCCAACCATGATATATTAAAAGGCGGCAAATAGCCACCTAAAAAGAAAGTTGTAGTAATTGCACTTACTAATATCATATTAGCATATTCGCCTAAGAAGAATAAAGCAAATCCCATAGAAGAATATTCGACGTTATAACCGGCTACTAGCTCCGACTCTGCTTCCGGCAGATCAAACGGCAATCTATTAGTTTCGGCTAAAACTGAGATGAAAAATACAACGCACATCGGTAGTAACATCAAATCTATCCACCACGGCAAGTTTTTTTGCGTTTCAATGATTTCACTAAGATTTAGGCTACCGGTAGTTAAAAGTACTGTAACAATAACCAGTCCCATAGATACTTCGTAAGAAATCATTTGTGCCGACGAGCGAATTGCTCCAAGAAATGCATATTTTGAGTTACTCGCCCAGCCGGCAATAATAATTCCGTAAACACTTAAGGAAGATATCGCTAGAATATATAAAACGCCGACATTAATATCGGCAAGTACTATCCCTTTAGCAAAAGGAATTACTGCCCAACCGATTAAGCTCAAGATAAACGTAATCATCGGTGCAATGATAAATAATATTTTATCGGCGTTAGTAGGGATAATAGGTTCTTTAAATAGTAATTTAACGGCATCGGCTATGGGTTGCAACAAACCGAAAGGACCGACAACATTTGGACCCCTTCGTAGCTGCATTAACCCAATTACTCGACGCTCCGCATAAGTTAAATATGCAACGCATAATATCAAAGGGAGAGTAATCGCTATTACTTTTAACGCTATAAGAATTAACGGCCAAGCATATTCATAAAAAAGTTCGGTCATAATTGGTATACTTAGTTAATCTAAAGAGTCGGTTTTTATGTCATTCCCGCCTGTGAGCGTTGTTGCATGGCTCGAAAAACCCCGTCATAGAGAAAAGCACCTATAGCATTGCTGCATGGCTCTAAAAAAGTGCTGTATGTCATTCTAGCTAAAAGCGGGAATCCAGAAAAAACACTTAAAATAAGCAAAATTATATAAAAATTTACTATCTAATTCGCTTAAATATTCTCTGGATTCCCGTTTTCACGGGAATGACATCGAATACGCTTTAACCAAATGCGAGATACACATTATGCTACTTCCTCTCGTTCCTGCTTTGCTTGCACGCATTTTGCCATAGTAACCGAAGCTCTGCTAATTACGTCCGTCATATAATAATTGATTGGCGGCGTCACTATATCATCTTTTAATAACTTATCTTTAGAGCTAAATTTTACAAATTTATTTTCTATAATTTTATTGATATTGGCAAATATCGGATATTCGGCTGCTAGCTTACTTCTTACTTCTTCTAAATTATTTACACCAATTTCTATCTTTAAATGATTAGCTAAATTTTTAATGATTAACCAATCTTCTTTAGCTTCGCCTACCGGTTCTACTGCTTTGTTTGATATTTGCGGTCTGCCTTCTAAATTGACGTAAATACCGCTTTGTTCAGTATAAGCGGCACTCGGTAAAATCACATCGGCATTGGTAGCACCTAAATCTCCGTGATGACCGTGATATACAATAAAAACTGATTTTAGTTTATCAAAATCAATCTCATCGCTTCCCAGCAAATAAACTAATTTTATTTCTTCTTGTTCTGCTTTAGCTAAAATTTCGTTGGTAGTAATAGAGTTAAAGCCGATATCAAGCCCACCGACGATAGAAGTATGATTATGCAGTATATTAAAACCGTTCCAATCTTCTCGCACAATATTATATTTATCGGTAATTTTATGGATAAGCGATAAAATAGCATAGCCGTCACTTCTTGAATACACCCCATCACCAATTATAATCATCGGATATTTTGCTTCGTTTAGCTCTTTCGCAAACTCATGTGTTCCTTCAGCTAAATCTTTAATTATTTCTACGCTATTTCCTAATTCCTGCAATTTATATGTTTGATTATGTCCTTCGCCGATTCTTGCAACTTTTAATGTGCCTAATCGCTGACATTTACCGATACGAGTATTTAATACCGGTGCTATCTGCCTTGGATTTGCACCTATTAATAAACATAAATCGGCTTTTTCTATACCGGTAATGCCAGTATTAAATAAATAATTACCTCTGTTTGAATTATCAATTTTATAATCAAACTGATTAACGTCAAAATTATTACAACCGATTTTTTGCAATAAAGTTTTTAAAGTAAACATCGACTCTACGCAAGCAAGCGAGCCGGCTACCGCAGCTATTTGATTGCCTTGTAGCGATGTTATTTTATCGGCTACGACTTTTAAAGCTTCACTCCAACCTGCTTCAATTAACTTGCCGTTTTTTCGAATATATGGACGATCTAAACGCTGATATTTTAAACCGTCATAGCTAAAGCGAATTTTATCCGAAATCCATTCTTCGTTAATTTCTTCATTAATGCGAGGTAATATCCTCATTACTTCCTCGCCTCTTCTATCAATGCGGATATTAGTACCTTCCGCATCTAACACCCCTATACCAGCGGTATGTTTCAGTTCCCAGCTGCGAGCCTTAAAGGCATAAGGCTTAGAGTTTAAAGCACCGACCGGACAAATATCTATCATATTACCGGAAATTTCAGAATCTAAACTTTGCTCTAAATATGAAGTAACTTCCATATGCTCACCTCGGTGAATAGCTCCCATCTCTTCAATGCCAGCTATATCATTGGCAAATCTAATGCATCTAGTGCATTGTATGCATCTGGTCATTGCCGTTTTAATGAGCGGCCCCATATATTTATCTTTAACGGTTCTTTTATTCTCGTGAAACCTGTTAGTAGCTTTGCCGTATTTAAAAGCTTGGTCTTGCAGATCGCACTCACCGCCTTGGTCACAAATAGGACAATCTAAAGGGTGGTTAATCAGTAAAAACTCCATCACTCCTTCTCGTGCTTTTTTAACCATTAAGGTATCGGTATGAATTACCATACCGTTACCCGCCGGCATAGCACACGAAGCAATCGGCTTCGGCGATTTATCCATTTCAACCAGACACATACGACAATTACCGGCAATTTTCAGCCTCTCATGGTAACAAAAATGCGGGATTTCTATACCGGCTTTTGTACATGCTTGAAAAACCGTACTACCTTCTTGTACTTCTACTTCTTGCTCATTTATAGTCAGCTTTATCATTGTTATTTTATCCAATATGTCATAGGGTTTGGATGAGACCGGTCGTTTAGTAAATATTTAAAGCCGACGGCAATGCGTAGCAAAAACCAAAGAGATACAGCAATATATAACACCAACCCGATATAAATTATCATAGTAATTATTGATATGACATAGCTGATAAATGCAAGCCAAAAAGTACGAAATAAAAATATATAATGGCTTGATAAAAATCTATCGCTAACATCTTTATTAACGTAAGCAAAAAATACGCCGACTACCGGTAATAAAGGAGCAACAATTCCGCATAAATATAAGATATATAATATAATTAGGTTTTTCTTACCTGCTTGGGTATATTCTTTTATTTGTTTATCCATAATACTACTCGTAAATGAAGAGTTGGGTTATTAAAGTAATAGTGTCATGCCGTGGCTTGTACCTATGTTGTTGCGTGGCTACCAGAATCGTCATTGCGAGCGACTAAAAGTGTTGTTGCATGGCTCCAAATTTATAGCAAATTCCACTATGTCATTCCGTGATTTATTCACGGAATCCAGGAAAATATACAAATAATACCATTATAAGTTGCTTTTCTGGATACCGTGGTCAAGCCACGGTATGACAAATTTGGCATTTTCCGAGCCATGCAACAACGCCGCGACTAAAAGGAGCGTGGCAATCCAGACTATCCCGAATTACATTCGGGATTTAATTAGAATACTAAACAAGTTTAGTATAAAAATTTATTTTACTGGATTGCCACGTCGAGACTACGTCTCTCCTCGCAATGACGGTGAGTATCACTTCTCAATTCTTTAAATTCTGCACTACTAAATGCATTATACTGCCGTGTTTTATATAGTTTATCTCATTATCCGTAAATATTTGCAATATTAAATCAACAGTTTCTACTGTTCCACTTTGTCTTTTTATCACACATTTAAGCTTTTGATAAGGTTTTATTTGATCATTTAAGCCTTCAATATTAACAAGCTCCGATCCGTCAAGTTTTAAATCTTTTCTAGTCATACCATTTGTAAAAATAAGCGGTAAGACTCCCATCCCTACCAAATTCGATCGATGGATTCGTTCAAAACTTTCGGCAATTACGGCTTTCACGCCGAGCAATTGAGGTCCTTTAGCTGCCCAATCTCTTGACGAACCACTACCATAATCTTTTCCGGCAAAAATTACTAATGGAATATTGTGAGTTTTATAATCCATTGCTGCCTCATAAATAGTTGTTTGCTGACTATTTAATTGGTTTATAGTAACTCCTCCTTCAACGCCTTCGCACATTTCATTTTTTATCCGAATATTGGCAAATGTTCCACGCATCATTATTTCATGATTACCGCGGCGTGATCCGTAAGAATTAAAATCCGCAATATCTATATTATAATCCATTAAATATTTAGCAGCAGGACTTGTTTTACTAATATTTCCTGCCGGCGAAATATGATCGGTAGTAATAGAATCTCCAAAAACCGCAAGGATTCGTGCCGATGTTATATTTTTTATAGCTTTATTTTCTTCCGTTATATTGTCAAAATAAGGCGGGTTTTGTATATAAGTGCTTTCTTTACGCCAATTATAAGTGGCCGTATTGCTAATTTTTAACTCTTGCCATTCTTTAGGTCCAACAAATATATCTGCATATTTATTGATAAACATAGATGAATTAATTGAATCTTTAACTACTTCATCTATCTCCTGCTTTGTCGGCCAAATATCTTTTAAATAAATTTCTTTTCCCTTATCATTTTTTCCTATTGCACCATTAGCAAGGTCAATATTAACGGTACCGGCTAAGGCATAGGCTACGACTAATAACGGCGAAGCAAGGTAGCTAGCACGAACGGAAGGATTTATTCTACCTTCAAAATTTCTATTACCGGAGAGAACCGCAACTGTCACAAGCTGATTTTTATTAATTACCTCTTCTATTTCCGGCATGAGCGGACCAGAATTGCCTATGCAAGTAGTGCAGCCGTAACCGACTAAGCTAAATCCCAGATCGTCAAGATATTTATCAAGACCGCTAGCTTTTAAATATTCCGTTACCACTTTCGAGCCTGGAGCTAAAGAAGTTTTAACCCACGGCTTTACGGCAATTCCTGCCTCTATCGCTTTCTTAGCAAGCAAAGCTGCACCAATCATAACATCAGGATTTGAGGTATTAGTACAGCTAGTAATTGCCGCAATTACTACGTCACCATGTCCAAGGAGATAATCTTTATTACTAACAGGGTATTTTTTATCTATATCCGTTTCATTTAAAGCAAGCGACGGCAATTCGTGTTTAAAGTTATTTGCCATATCTTCTAAATTAACTCTATCATGCGGACGCTTCGGACCTGCCAAAGAAGAAGATATTTGATTTAAATTTAACTCTAAAATATCAGTATATTCAGGTGCATCATCAGGACTATACCACAAATTTTGTGCTTTAGCGTACTGCTCTACTAATTTAATATGTGCCGAAGGTCTACCGGTTAACTCCAAATATTTTAGAGTTTCGTTATCAATCGGGAAGAAACCGCAAGTAGCTCCGTATTCAGGTGCCATATTAGCAATAGTTGCTCTATCGGCAAGCGAAAGAGAATTAAGCCCCTCGCCGTAAAATTCTACAAATTTCCCGACCACTTTTTTTGCTCTAAGTAACTCCGTTACCCTTAAAACAAGGTCGGTGGCGGTAGCCGTACCACTTAAAACACCGCTTAATTTAACGCCTATTACTTCCGGTAAAATCATCGATAGCGGTTGTCCAAGCATTGCCGCCTCCGCTTCAATTCCACCTACTCCCCAACCAAGGACGGATAAGCCGTTAATCATAGTAGTATGGCTATCCGTACCGACTAACGTATCGGGATAGGCAATCTTTACGCCTCCTTCTTCCTTCACCCATATTACTTTTGCTAAATATTCTAAATTTACTTGGTGACAAATTCCGGTACCCGGCGGTACCACTCTAAAATTATCAAATGCTTGCTGCCCCCATTTTAAAAATTCATAACGCTCTAAATTACGCCTCATTTCCATTTGGACATTCTTAGTAAATGAATCGTTAGAAGCATAATAATCCACACTTACTGAATGGTCTATAATGAGATCGACGGGAATAAGCGGGTTAATCTTTGAAGTATCGCCGCCGAGTTTTTGCATAGCATCCCGCATAGCCGCCAAATCAACTATAGCAGGCACACCGGTAAAATCTTGCATCAAAACCCTAGTCGGCATAAAAGCTATTTCCGCAGTTGATTTTTTATTTACCAACCATTCTTTAAAAAGTAACAAATTTTGCTCAAGACCCTGACAACGCAATATATTTTCAAATAACACTCTTAAACTAAAAGGAAGCTTTTTAAGAGGAAGATTAATATCGCTTGCGGCTTTATTAATATCAAATATTTTATATATAATATTGTCTACTAATAATTCCTTAATATATTTTGAATTATTGCCTTTAGTCATCTTGCCCTCAAATTAAATCACTTTAATTAGCTTACTCGAAAAAATGAATATTTTAAATGATTTAATACTAAGCTCTCTAAAGTTTTTTAAAATAATCTTATTTTTTCTTGTAATAATGTTGTTGGTTATTGTATAATAATTAATAACATTATTTTATGAATTGTGAGCTATATTAATATGAGAACGCTTAGTATTAGTTTAAATGAAACTTTATACGATAAATTAAAACACTTTGTTCCTTCTAAAAAAATTAGTAAATTTGTCAGTCTAGCGATTACTAAGGAATTAGAAAAAGAAGAAAAAGAGCTTATAGAAGCCTACAAACTGGCAGAACAAGACCAAGAACGCCAAAAACTTTTAACTGAATGGGACGCTATAATAGATGATTTCGATCCAAAATAAAGAAATCAATAGAGGAGATATTTATTGGGTAACTCTTGATCCAACTGTTGGCAGTGAAATTAAAAAAACAAGACCGGCAATGGTTATTTCTAATGACACTCAAAATAAGATATCGAGCAGAATAGTGGTTATCCCTATTACTTCAAATACCACTAATATTTTTTCCTTTGAAACAAAAATAAAAATAGATAATAAAGAAGCAAAAGCATTAACTGATCAAATTAGGACTGTAGATAAAATTAGAGTAGGCAACTTTATTGCTAGATTAAGTAGAGCTGAGATTATAGAAATTGAAAAAGCTCTAAAAATCGCTCTAAGCTTAAGCTAAATCATATAATTTAAATATATTAATGCTGTCATTTCATCGACTAAAATTTAATATCGAGCAAAGAAATTTGTTCAATTTGAGTATTACTTTTTTGCCGTCTTCTATTGTTTGTGTTCAAGGAGTAAACGGTTCAGGAAAAACTTCTCTTCTTAAAATGATTGCAAACATCATGCAACCGACTGATGGGAATATTTATTATAAGAATATAAATTGCAATATTTTAGAAAAACCTTACTGTAACTATATCGGGCATAATTTAGCTTTAAAAACTGAAATGACCGTATTTGATAATCTTAAATTTTGGTCGGAAATTTATAACTCACCTGAAACAGTTGAGGCAGCAATATATTATTTTAAATTATATGAGTTGTTAAATGAAAAATGCTATAAACTCTCTAAAGGCATGCAGAAGACAGTGGCGTTAGCAAGGCTTATCGCTTGTCAATCGGATTTATGGTTATTGGATGAAGTAGAGACTCACTTAAGCAAAGAGAACCGAGATTTATTAAATAATTTGATTGTTATGAAAGCAAATAGCGGCGGGGTCATTCTTTTAACGTCACATACGGAAACGACAATTAAATCCGCTCAGATATTGAACCTAAATAGTCATTGTGAACCGCTATAGGCGTTTTTGCGTGGCTCGAAATTTATAGCAAATTCCACAATGTCATTCCGTGATTTATTCACGGAATCCAGGAAAAAACTTAATAAAAAGACTGGATACCGTGGTCAAGCCACGGTATGACAGCTGAGGTCTTTTTAAGAGCCCTGCAACAATGCCTCCTCGCAATGACGATTCTGGTATCCTCACAACAACGCCTTAGCTATTATCATTTTTTCTTTTGCACATTTTCTGCAGCTTGATGTACATTTTCGGCAACATTTTTATTTACGGCTTCTAATATTTTTGCAGAAGATTCATAAGCAATATTTGCTAGTTCTTTTGCATTATTTATAGATGTTTCATAAACTGATTTCAAACATTGTTGATGACAATCCGTTGCTTGTTTAATATCTCCAGAATTCATTGCTTCTTTAGTAGAATTCACAATATTATTAACGTTACTTTGTAAAATCTCAGAATTTTTTTTAATTAGTGCCTGCATGCTTTCAACAGCTATTTGGTTGGTCGTCGTAAAAATATTCATAGCTCTTTGCATAGTACCCGTAACAGACGAAAGATCGACATTAGGTATATTTTTTATGGAACTCATATAAGCTTCCGGGTTCATATAAGATTTCATCATATCCAAAAATTGTGTATTATTTAACATTGCCTTTCTCCTAAAGATATTGTTTTACTTTATACATAAGTATTAATAAAGAATTTTAGTCTACAAGATTTACGTTAAGCAAACGCATACCGTATAAGCATGCTAACATTTATAAAAATACGAGTCAATAACAGTTAGACTTTTATTAGACATAAAAATTTATAATTTAGTAAAATTTCTTATTTTATGTTAAAATAGAAAATTACTAAATTATTGAAGATTTAATAATGCTACTTGATATTCACACTAAAGAGCTAATAGACAAATGGCAGAAATACCTTAAACTACAAAAAAATTATTCCGAGCATACTATAATTGCTTATAGTAATGACCTTAAGCACTTTCTTGAATTTCTGAATTATTATAATTCAGAATTAGTAACTATTAATCGTATAGAAGAAGTAGATATAAGGTTTATACGAAGTTGGTTATCAAAAATGCAGTGTGATAATTTTGTCGCTTCTTCTATTGCTAGGGGCTTATCTGCCGTAAAAAATTTTTATAAATTTTTAGAAAAGACAATTCATATAAATTGTCATGTTATTTTTTCTGTTAAAAATCCTAAAAAAAATAAATTATTACCTAAAGCTTTATCACAAGATGATACTATTATCTCACTTGAACATATTAATGAATTTACTAATATTGAGTGGTTGGAACTTAGAAATAAGGCACTGCTTATTCTTATTTATGCTTCGGGTTTAAGAATTTCCGAAGCATTATCTATTACTAAAATTCACCTGCAAAATTTAGATTTTATTAAGGTAGTCGGCAAAGGCAATAAAGAAAGAGTTATCCCTTGGTTACCTATCGTTCGCAGCTTAATTGAAAAATATTTAAAATTATTACCTTATGATTTAAAGGATCAGGAACCGATATTTAGAGGAAAACAAGGCAAAAAATTGCAACCTCCCGTTTTTAATCGTGAACTTATTAAATTGAGACGTTTTTACGGTCTACCGGAATATTTAACGGCACACTCATTTAGGCACAGTTTTGCGTCACATTTGCTTGAAAACGGTGCTGATTTACGCTCTATTCAAGAATTATTGGGACATAAAAGCTTATTTACTACTCAAAGCTATACTAAAACTAATATTAAGCATTTAGAAGCTGTATATAACGTTTCCCATCCTATTAAAAAAGAAAAATATCTTAAATTAATATAATCTTCTTGCTTTAATTTTGAGTTATCCATTATATTATTTTAAAGCTTTAGTATCGAGAAATTAATATGCCTAAACTTATATTACCATCAGGTTATGCTCCTTCTAAAAAAGAGGAATATATGAATCCTTTGCAACTAGAATATTTTAGGCAAAAACTTTTAGAGTGGAAAGATTCGTTATTAGGTGAATCACGAGAAACTTTAAACCATCTTAGAGAAGAAAATTGGAACGAACCAGATTTTAACGATCGAGCTTCGATTGAAACAGATACGGCTTTTGAACTTCGCACAAGAGACAGATACCGTAAACTACTAGATAAAATAGAAGAAGCTTTATTACGCATAGAAAATAAAGAATATGGTTATTGTGAAGAAACAGGTGAGCCGATCGGCATAAAACGACTACAAGCACGACCCATTGCCACGTTGTGTATTGAAGCACAAGAACGGCACGAAAATTACGAAAAAAATCATCTAGACGAACCAAACAGCTAAGTAAAGACCCCCTCTAAGTATAATAATATTTTTTATGTCTTCCCTGTGAAGCCATTGCCTGCGTGGATCGGAAGTGTGGCAGAAAACACCGTCATTACGAGGTGGTGTTGGCGTTGCTGCCTGGGTCGAATTTTTGTAAAGCGTTCGGTGTCATTCTAGTGACTTGCCCCTGTGTTGTACGAACGTTTAAAAAAGGCTGTGTCATGCCGTGACTTGATCACGGCATCCAGAAAAATAAAGCCATATTAGACTCATTTTAGAGCCTTTTTATGACGTTATAAAACTGGATACCGTGGTCAAAGCCACGGTATGACACCATACTTGTAATAACCATAATACGGTAAATTATGAGCCACGCAACAATGCCACAAGTTAAGGATAAGGCTTTTTACAATCTTATCCTAAACTTTTAAAGATTCACTTTAATTTTGACCGTACCGCTCTGAGCTTGGTATTTTCTTGCAAGGTTCAAACCATAGTGCAAACCATACTCCATTCTACCTTTCTTAAGCTCCACTCCAGCCCCTAAATCATATAACGTTTTAGTAGCTTTAGCCGTAGGCACGGTCAGCAGATCTGGAGCTCCGTCAAGCTCTGCAACGATCGACGGCGTTTTACCTTTAAAGTCGTAATTAATAAAGGCATGTATTTGCGGTTTTATTAAAAACCCGCCTTTATAGAAGGTTGTTTTAATTTCTCCACCGACTATTCCTTCAAACTTGTTATATTGGCGTTTCTTAATAGTTAAGTTCTGGAATGACGTACCGAATTCATGATAACCGGAGTCTTTCATTTTAGCAAGTCTAAGCCCGGCCATTGGCGACAAGGTTGTTTCGTTCCATAAATAATTATACCCGCCGACTAGTTGACCGCTATAAGAATAAGAACGATATTTAGCATGAGCCGTTTCCGTACCGTTTATTATATTACGAGCCTCGTTAGTTTTGATTATACTACGTGAATACGATGTTATACCCTCTACAAACCAGTTATTTATAAAATTGTATAAACCGTATGCCGAGAACATATTCGTATTAATCTTAGTATTATTACCGGTCTTAGCATCTTGGTAATTTAACTTAGTATCAACTTTCGTATAAGCGGCTCCGAGTACTATATTGTCATTTATTGCAGTATCAAGTCCGATCGATCCACCGGCGGATTTTAATTTATAACCCATAAGATTATTTTGCTGCTTTTGTGTAGCTTTACCAAAATAAGGAGAACCCCATAGACCATAGATAACTTTATTACTATCACAATCACCGGCACCGACAGCCGCACCTCCCCTACGAGAAACATCTTGTTCTTGCTCTGCAGCTATGCTACCCGAAGCATTTTCAACCTCTCTAATTTTAGAAGTTCTATCGGAAACATCTTTAGTACCGGCATTCGTATTGCCTCTTGCTGCATTAAAACCATCATTCGGATTAGTAGTTGTAGCTCCCGTACTTGCTGCACCGGAACTTACACCACTGCTACCAATACCGGTATCTCTACCGATTTCAACAGCCGGCATAATGAATGGGGGTCTAATTCGCGTTATTCTATGTATTTCATTTGAAGGAAGCGGAATAATCGGTACTAAACGATTAGATATAACTTTTACTTGATCCGGCTGTGCTATTATAACCTCAGCAAGTTTTGCCTTATCTGTTTCAAGAGGAGCAGCAAGCGATTTTTTAATTATATTATCTACAGCTACATCACCGGTTAGTTCTACAGGATAAAGTGTAAGGGAAGCGGAATTAATAACCCACCTTACAAATACTCCTTCATTAGCGATAACGTTAAATGGAAGATTCGCAGCATTTCCTAAGGTTATTCCATTACCTGATAATGAAGTAATTATAGGGTAAGCACTATTTTCGCTTATGCTAGTTGGGCTAGACGGGGCGGTTAACAATATTTTAAGTGCGGTTACGCCTGATAAGTCAATATTTGATCCCTCTGCAATAACTATATTACCGCTACCGGTATTGTTGCTTGTGCCGCTATTTGTCACGTCATAAAAGACATTAATAGTAAGCTCGCCGCTAGGAGCAGCATTACCCGTATAAGTAACTTGATTATTTCCAAGGTCAAGTGTGATATTGCTACCTGTTACATCTCCTTTAAGAGCTAGATTATTATCAATAAACATTAAAGTAGATTGATCGGCAATAATTTTCTTTGCCTCTAAATTTGATTGTATTATTGATATTTTTTTTGGAGCAAAAGTAATGCTATCTACTCCGGTTAGCGGTTTTTGTAACCATACGTCATCTTCAAATTTAAAGCTGCCGCCTTTAATCGGACTCTGAATTAAGGCTGCATTACTAAAAGTGCCTAAAGAGCTAGCATCAGCACCGGTAAAATTATCTGCAACAATTTTAGTTTTATAATTAAATTCTTTTATTGATCGTGGAACGAAAACACCGTTTACCTTGGCATCAGCTATACTTAGTTTTCTACTAGTATATCCTGTAAATATTGCAGATTTACCGGAATCGATAGAGATATTTTGCGAGTAAGTATCTCCTTTTACCGTACCTTTAACGCTACGGAATTGTACAGTATTAAGGCTAGTATTGCTATCTCCTAAATCATCGGTAAAGCCGTTATCGGCATTAAAAACTACAGTACCTGTATTATTTGTATTAGTGGTAATAGTTGAATAAATACTAGGACTATTAGCGGTGAATGTACTATCGGTAAGGAATTGTATAGTCTTAAGAGGGTTAGATTCAGAGCCAAAAGAAGACGTGCCTGTAGTTACGTCATTTGATATAGCTATAGTATGTATTTTATTACCGATAGTCGTTGCTCCACCAATTTGAGTTATATCTTTAAAGTTTGTCCTAACGGAGTTAGGTGTAGTAAAATTAAGGTTATTAATATATACCTTGCCTAAAAACGTTACGTCTGATCCACCTACCTGAAATGTATTTAAAGGCATATCTGCACTTGCAATATCACCTTGATAAATTTCAGGTGCATCACTATGGGCTATCCATAAAGTATCATTTACTACAATTACCAAAGCACCAGGTTGAAAAGCACGGGGAGTAAGAGGATAACCTATTACAATTTTAAAGTTAAATTCACCTCTACTATCAAGCTTTGCTCCATTACCCGGCACTATATAAAGGGTATTACCCTCACCTTTACCGAAAAATGTTGTTTCACCCCCTTGAAGGACGATATCACCAATTTTGGCACCTGTCCCTACATTTCCACTAATAGTACCGCCATTTGTAAATGCTAAATTAACTGCCTTACCCCCTGTTATATTAATACCCCCCTTTAAATCAGTATTTGCGGCAAATACTATAGTACCGGTACCGATTCCTTGAATCTCATCTATGGACATATTCCCGCCGGAATTAATCGTTACGATACTATTATCTGCACCAGCTTTTAACATTTTGAGATTCGTAATTGTTGTTGCACCGACCGTGCCGATTATACCGTTATCCCTAAACTTTACGGTACCGTTAGATCCACCGGTACTCGTAATATTACCGGTAATTTGTGCAATCTCCTCCGCTCTTAATAGCGTACTGTCAAAAATTGCGGTACCGGTCTGATTTGCAAAGTTCATATTACCGATAACACTTCCAACTTCAAATTGAGTGTTGGTAGCATATGTAATATTTGAAGTTACATAATCGGTAGTACCTCCTGCTACATTTAATAGGATTTCCGGAGTAAAAATTTTTGGTTCTACAACAATAAATCCTTGACCGGAAAAAATTAACTGCTTTAATGGCTTAAGTGCCGTACCAAATGACTTCTCTTGACTGTATATTATAAGAATAGCACCTTTATTGGCAGAATTTAATTCAACTATACCGGCGTCTGCTCCCGATGCCAGATCACCTTTTAAACTGATTGTGGAGATCACGCCTGCAGGTGCTGTAGATTGCAGCCTTAACGCTGAGTCAGGATTTGCAAAATTCACACCGGAAGCGTTAAGAGTAAATTCGGTATATCCAGGCGAATTCCCTACCGCTCCAACTATTGGCTCATTAACAACATCAAGAATATAAGTTGCCTTACCGTTGACCCCAGCTACACCTATATTAATTTCATTTATTTTTGCCGAGGTAAGGCTTTTATCGGTAAACACGGAAGCAGGAGCTAGGTTAAGCACAGCTACGTTACTAACATCAAGTTCAGTATCGGCACCTGAAATTGTAACAGTGCCGCTAACATTAAGCTCTGCAAGTTTATTAGTGCCACCGAGTGTTTCAGTACCTGTATTACCTGCAAGAGTTAAAGTATTACCGTTACCATTCAAATTAACTATTCCCGTATTATCGGCTCCACCGTTTAAACTATTATTAAAAGTTACCGTTTGTGCTGTATTAGTAGTTAATCTAAATACTGACTTTGCATCACCGAATGTAATAGTACTTCCTGCGGCTTGTAGAAGATTAACCGCTCCGGCACTTGCATCTACGGTAAATGTTTTAGCCTTGCCTATATTAATCGTCTTTACTTTTCCAATATCTGGATTGGTTGCAGTGAGCGTAGTGTTAACGGCTAAGATACCGGTATCCCCATTTGCTACTATACTGTTAAAAGTATAATTATCAGGATTAGCATCACCGACAAGCCCGGAAAATTCTAGTGTACCACCGCCATCACCAAAATCAACCTCTCTCGTTGTTGTAAGCGATCCTAGTAAATTTGCCGTACCGGCATTAGTAAAGCTAAGCGAAGCAGCCGATACGTCCTGTTGGAAATTAACTATCTTCCCGCTAGCACCGTTAAGGGTAATTGCTCCTATATTACTTACGTCTCCCGTAACATTAGCATCTCCGGCAAAATTTAAGTTACCGATAAATTTTCCGTCACTACTAGTTACTCTGGCAAGTGTTCCGGTATCTTTAACATTTACCGTACCGGCTTTACCGGCAAAATCCGTTAGACCACCGACACTATCGGTTGTTAGAGTACCCCTTCCCGTGAAGGTTGCCGTAGTACCGACATTACCGGTAAAATCACCATTGACGCCTACTGAACCGCTACCGGTCACATTTCCCTTAAACCTACCGCCTCCGGCTGCTACGTTACCCGCTACCCTGCCTTCAGCTGATAATATACCGTTTCCCTCAATGGTTACGTCTCCGGTCATTAGACGATACGCTAAGACGTCAGCTCTGTCGCTAACAGTGAAAAGCTTGGCATTGGAGACCTTAGTTAAATTAATACCTGTGCCGTTAAAATTTACAGCCGTGAGTCGATACGTTCCCCCTATTACTCCATCGACTACAATCCTCTCTGCTAGGTTTAACTTACCTCCTACATCTCCTGTACTATCTACTGCTCCGGTAATCATTGAACTAACCGTAAGGTTAAGAGTAGCGGTAGCTTGACCGTTAAAATCTACCTTACCCTTAACATCGTCCACCGTCAGATTTGTCCCCGCAGTATAATTAATACCGGCGTTAACATTACGGAGAATTAAGTCACCTTCTAGCCCCACCGAAAGAGGATTTGCCGCATTAATCGTCGGTATTACGGTAATATTTCCTTTACCGGCAAAAGTAACGCTATTTAAGGTATTACCTCCGGCAACACCTAAATTAGCTCCATTAGCTCTGTCTATGGTTAAAACTTCTCCCGCAGTTGCAGAATTTAAGGCAACAATACCTTTCCCTACCCCACCGGGATTTAAATCTGCATTTAGGGTTATTGTTCTATTATTTCCTAGCACATCTGAAGATGCTAATTGTAATACTGAGGCTGCATTTTTAAAACTTATACCACCGGTATCAAGAGCAAAGTCACCGTTTACCGCATCAAGTATATAAGTGGCTGCATTACCCGGTTCTTCCGCTGCACCGATATTTATTGTATTAATACCTGCAGATGTAGTACTTTGATCGGTAAAAATACTACCGGCTCCAAGGTTAAGTGCCTTAGTACCGCTAACATCAAGTTTAGTAGCCACGCCGCCGAGTACCGTCACATTTCCTAAAATATTTATGGCAGTTAAATTATTCTTGGCTCCGATAGTTTGCCCGCCTGTACCTTGGACAATTAAATCTCCATTACTTGCATCAAATATAATATTTCCTCCACTAGTAAAACGGGTACCTTCTACATTACCGTTAAAAGTAACTGTTTGTTCTGCAGTTGATGCTATAGTTAATTGCGAACTTGCGTTATCTATGTTGATAAGACCCGCTAGATTTAGAGACGTTGCATCTACCGCAATAGTAAGTGCTCCAGGGACAAAACTATCACCGATAATAATTGCCTTTAACGTTCCGATATCTGCATTTTTTGCGATAAGGTTAGTATAAACTTCTACTGTACCGTTCCCACCGTTTACTATCGGGCTTGCAAATGTATGAGGTTCGGGTGATGTTCCTCTAAACTCCAATATACCTCCTGCTTTCTGAAAATCTACACCTGTTCCTGTAGAAGTTAAATTTCCTCTAACATCTATAATATTTGCTTTAGTAAGAACTATACTATTAGCTGCAACATTACCTTTTATAGTTACTGAATCGCTATTATTTACATCACAAATTAATGCATTAATAGGATTCGTTGCTCCTATACTCCCCGTAATATCCCCACCGTAAATAGTTAACGTTTCACCACCACCAGCACTACTAGTTACTGCACCGTTAATACCATTTATTACGATTAACGTACCTGCTCCGCCGTAATTCACGGCTCCGGTCATTAGACCGTACGCCACGGCGGTGACTCCGCCGCTAACAGTAAAAAGCTCGGCATTGGAGGTCTTAATTAAATTATTAATACCTTTTCCGTTAAAATTTACAGCCGTGAACGGTTTCGTCCCCCCTATCACTCCGGTAACCGTAGTATCTGCTGCTAGGTTTAACTTACCTCCTACGCCTCTTGTACTATCTACTGCTCCGGTAATCTTTGAATTAGCCGTAAGATTAAGAGCGGCGGTAACTTGACCGTTAAAATCTACGTTACCGTTAACATCGTTCACCGTCAGATTTGTCCCCGCAGTATAATTAATATTGGCGTTAACATTACCGAGAATTAAGTCACCTTCTAGCCCCACCGAAAGAGGATTTGTCGCATTAATCGTCGGTATTATGGTAATATTTCTGTTACCGGCAATTGTGCCGTCTGCTATTACGTTTCGGTTAGCCGTACCAAGTGCACTAGTGCTTGCAAGTATCATTGCCGCCGAAGCAGCAAACATACTTTTTTTGAATATTTTTTTCTTTAGATTTTCTTTTTGACTTGACATAACAATCTCCTGTTTTTCCATTAATTTATTTTTAATTTTCTTAACTTATGTTTCGAGAGTGATATTTTTTGGCAAGCATTTATAAGAAGAGCGTCTTGATTTTATTGCTAAAATATTTTCTAAGTGAAAATTCAAGACGATTTAAACAGTGATATACGCAGATTTAATACTTAAATTACTGAAAAAACTAATTCTAAGTATTTACCGCAACGTATTTAGTTCCCAAAAAAGCAATTTTTTTAAGATTTTACCCTTTAATAAAGATTTTACTCTTTAATAAATATTAATTTTATTTTTGGTGTAATTTAATTAAATAATAAAACTCGACACTAGAAAATAATTAACGTTTATAAAATAAAAAAAAGTTTTTAACTGCCTATATTGTTGATATAAATAACACATAGTTGTTAGTTAAAAAATTATTAATTTATTGCTATAATGCAATAATAAGCCCTGGTTAACCTTGATTATATTCAGTATTTAACAATTTTAGCCACACAACTAAAAGTTATATTTTTATATTAAAAAAAATTAAATTATAGTGCTTTTTAAGCAATTATAGAGAGTATTTTTGAGACGATGGCTTATGCAAAGGCATAACTATAACGATGGTATTATGTTATTTCTAGGTTCTGTGAACAAAATTTAAATTATTTATATTTTGAGTTATTTTTTAGCGAAAATTAATAAGATTTTTGCAGGCATAGTTATTCCTATTTCAAAAAAATCTTATAATTTGCAGCAATACAATAACCCCTTTACAATATGACATTAATTTTTTTAATAAAAAAATTGATTTACTCGATATTATGAGGTATATACTAATAAATAATCTAAATCTTAACTTTACAATTTTCGGGGCGTAGCGCAGCCTGGTAGCGCATCTGGTTTGGGACCAGAGGGTCGGGAGTTCGAATCTCTCCGCCCCGACCATATTTAATAGATTTATACTGCTCGTAAACGAAGGGACGCCATACCGTGGCTTGATCCTGTGTTGTTGCGTGGCTCTAAAATTAATAAAAATTCGTCATGACGAAGCCATGAGAGCGTTATTGCATGACTCTAAAAAAGTGCCGTATGTCATTCTAGCTAAAGGCGGGAAGGCGTTGTTGCGTGGATCGATTTTATCTCGTCATTGCGAGGATACCTTGTTGCGTGGATCATAATTTACCGTATTATGGTTATTATAAGTATGGTGTCATACCGTGGCTTGACCACGGTATCCAGAAAAAAACTTAATAAAAAGA
>JAJIYK010000016.1 GCA_020881235.1 Rickettsia endosymbiont of Oxypoda opaca
CATTCCGTGGCTACGACCACGGAATCCAGTCTATAATGTCATAAAAAGACTCTAAAATAAGCCTAATACTGCTTTATTTTTCTGGATGCCGTGATCAAGTCACGGCATGACACAGCCTTTTCTTTAACGTTCGTACACTAGTAGGTCAAGCCACGGTATGACACCATACTTGTAATAACCGTAATACGGTAAATTATGAGCCACGCAGCAATGCCTATATCAAATAAAAATTAAATGTACGGATAAAATATTATGGATAAAGCAACTCTTAAGAAAGATCTACAAGAACGTATGGAAAAAGCTTTAAAAGTTTTAGACCACGAACTTAAAGGGCTTAGAACGGGGCGAGCATCGGTTAATTTACTCGATAGCGTAGTCGTGGAAGCTTATGGCGATAGAATGCCCTTATCTCAAATATCAAGCTTGTCAACGCCTGATGCAAGAACAATTGCAGTACAAGTGTGGGATAAAGAAATGGTAAAGCCCATAGAGAAAGCAATTACTGAAGCTAATCTCGGTTTAACTCCTGCAGCCGACGGGCAATTAATTAGGTTAGCTATTCCAAGCTTAACGGAAGAACGCCGTAAAGAGCTGGCAAAGCTTGCTCATAAATACGGCGAAACTACTAAAATTTCTTTACGTAACATTCGCAGGGACGGAAATGAAGAATTAAAGAAATTGGAAAAAGATAACATCATTGCAAAAGACGAACACCATAATTTATCTGAAGAAGTACAGAAATTAACCGATGAATTTAGTAATAAGGTAGATACACAAGTAAAACAAAAAGAGCAGGAAATACTGAC
Source organism: Rickettsia endosymbiont of Oxypoda opaca (assembly GCA_020881235.1). Taxonomy (GTDB): domain Bacteria; phylum Pseudomonadota; class Alphaproteobacteria; order Rickettsiales; family Rickettsiaceae; genus Rickettsia. Next base: position 807 of record JAJIYK010000016.1, read on the forward strand.
AGTTTGAGAGGGTATGTTTTAGTTATTGTGTCATACCGTGGCTTGTACTTGGTGTTGTTGTATGGCTCAAATTTTTGCAAAGCGTATGGTGTCATTCTAGTTCCTTGATCACGGCATCCAGTCTTTTTATTAAGGTTTTTTCTGGATACCGTGGTCAAGCCACGGTATGACATTGAAGCCATTTTTCGATCCATGCAACAAAGCCCCGCCTTTAGCTAGAATGACATCAAAAATTCTATCCACGCAAAAAATAAAACTAAGGGTATGTAAGTAAAATGATAACACAAGAAGAAGTGCAAAAAATAGCGAAGCTAGCAAGGCTAAAATGTGAAGGAGAAAAAATAGTCGAATTTACGGATCAGTTAAGTAAAATTATGGATATGATTGATATCTTAAATGAAATTGATTGTGAAGATGCTAAACCTTTAACCTCGGTTTGTGATATGACTGCTAGAACCAGAAAAGATGAAGTAACCTCTGCAGATATTTTAGATGAGTTATTTAATAATGTCCCGGGAGAGCAAGCGGAGCTTGCTCGTGAAATAAAATATTTTATTGTTCCAAAAGTCGTTGAGTAAATTATGTCAGAACTAACTAAATTAACCATAGCAAATGCTTTAAAAGGTTTAAAAAATAAAGAATTCTCAAGTCGAGAATTAGTTAATTCTCATATCAAGCAGATAGAAAAGCATAAAAATTTAAATGCTTATGTTACTGAAACTTTTGATATAGCTTTGCAGTCTGCTAAAATCGCCGATCAAAATTACGGTAAAAATGCAGTAAGACCGCTTGAAGGGATACCTATTGCCGTAAAGGATTTATTTTGTACTAAGGGCGTACGAACTACTGCTTGCTCTAAAATTCTTAGTAATTTTGTACCTAATTACGAATCTACCGTTACGCAAAATATTTTTGATAAAGGCGGGATCATGCTAGGTAAAACCAATATGGACGAGTTTGCTATGGGTTCCGCCAATATTAATAGTTATTTCGGTAATGTTATTAGCCCCTGGAAAGCTAAAGGTGACAATGCCGATTTAGTACCGGGCGGGTCATCAGGCGGATCGGCTGCGGCAGTGAGTGCATTCTTAGCTATGGCGGCTTTGGGTAGCGATACCGGCGGGTCGGTACGTCAACCTGCTAGTTTTACCGGTCTTGTAGGCTTTAAGCCGACTTACGGGCGTTGCTCAAGATACGGTATGGTTTCTTTTGCTAGTTCCCTTGATCAAGCCGGTATACTTACCAGAAGCGTTGAAGATAGTGCTTTGATGCTTGAGGCAATGATGGGATTTGATGAGAAAGATTCAACTTCAATTCAAGCTGAAGTGCCAAAATTAATTCCTGCTTGCGGTGCTTCTATCAAAAACATGAAAATAGGCGTGCCTTTGAACCTTACGGAAGATAATATAATAGAGCCGGATATTATGAAAATGTGGCATAATGCAATTGACTTATTAAAAAGTGAAGGTGCCGAGATTATTGATATCTCTCTGCCATATGCTAAATATGCCATTGCCGTTTATTATGTAATAGCGCCGGCCGAAGCCTCTTCAAATTTGGCAAGGTATGACGGAGTTAGATACGGTTTTAGAGTAGAAGAGAAAAATATGACCCTTGATCAAATGTATGAGATGACTAGGACAGCCGGATTTGGCGATGAAGTAAAACGCCGTATTATGATCGGGACATACGTACTTTCTTCGGCTTTTATGGATGCTTATTACTTGAAAGCTCAAAAAATACGCAGGTTAGTTCTTAATGATTTTAAAAATGCTTTTATGGATGTTGACGCTATCTTGCTACCTTCTACCCCGACGGAAGCCTTTAAAATCGGTGAAAAACAAGATAACCCTACTACTATGTATATAAATGACTTATTTACCATCCCTGCAAGCCTTGCCGGTTTATCGTGCGTTTCCGTTCCGGCTGCTTTATCAAGTAGAGGGCTGCCTTTAGGTATGCAAATAGTCGGCAAACATCTTGATGAATATAATATTTTAAAAATAGCTTCTGTCATTGAAAAAGGCATGAAAAATATCAATTTTACACCGGAAGGCTTTTAATTATGGCGTATAATAAACCTCTTACTAAACTCGCTGCGTTTCGGGAATTTGAAGGAGACACTCCACCTCGATCCGCAGCGTACTCTAGTGTACGTGAGGATTCGAGCCTAGGTGCGACGTACAAATTACCAGACGCAGTAGAGTTTAGTAAGAGGTTTATTGAAGGTAGTACAGGTAAATGGGAGTATGTAATCGGGCTTGAAATTCATGCTCAAATTTCTTCAGAGTCAAAACTTTTTTCCGGTAGCTCAACAAAATTTGCGGCAGCTCCTAATTCACAAGTTTCTTTTATTGATGCCGCAATGCCCGGGATGCTACCGGTATTAAATGAATATTGTGTGCATCAAGCAATTAAAACCGGTCTTGGGTTAAAAGCTCGTGTTAACCGTTATTTGGTATTTGATCGGAAAAATTATTTTTATGCCGATTTACCGCAAGGTTATCAAATTTCCCAATTTTATCATCCGATAGTGCAGGAGGGTAGCCTAGATATCGTAACCGAAGAGGGAGGGGCTAAAACTGTTAGAATTAATCGCCTGCATTTGGAGCAAGATGCCGGTAAGTCAATGCATGACCAGTCGCCTTATTATAGCTTCATCGATCTAAACAGGGCAGGGATCGGCTTAATGGAGATAGTAACCGAGCCGGATTTATCATCGCCTGACGAGGCAGCGGAGTTTGTTAAGAAGCTGAGAAGCTTATTGCGTTATATAGGTAGTTGCGACGGTGATATGGAAAAAGGGTCGATGCGATGCGATGCTAATATATCGGTAAGACGTAGCGGTGAGCCTTTAGGAACAAGATGCGAGATTAAAAATATTAATTCGATTCGTAATATTATTAGAGCTATCGAGTTTGAAGCGGTAAGGCAAGTAAAGTTAATTGAGAGCGGTGAGGCGGTAATTCAGGAAACAAGGTTATTTAATGCCGATATCGGCGAGACAAGAACGATGCGTTTAAAAGAAGAGTCGCATGATTATCGATATTTTCCCGATCCTGATTTGTTACCGGTTATTATATCGCAAGAATTAATAGATAAATTAGCTGCCGACTTACCGGAGCTTCCTGATGAAAAAATTGAGAAATATATCAACAAGTTCGGTTTAAGCAAATATGATGCGGAAGTAATCGTTGCCGACGAATCGGTAGCTAATTATTTTGAGATAGCTGCCAATTTATGTAGTCCTAAGATTCTTGTTAATTGGTTGACGAGTGAATTATTTGGGCAGTTAAATAAAGCTTCTATTAGCATCAAGGAGTGTAAAATTACGCCGGAGAATTTTGCTAAATTAATTAAATTAATAGAAGATGACGTTATTTCCGGAAAAATCGCCAAAACAGTTTTTGAAGTTATGTTTGCAAGCGGGCAGGCGGCGGAGAAAATAATAGAAGAACAAGGCTTAGTACAAGTATCGGATACAAATATACTTACTTCTATAATAGATGAAATATTAGCTGAAAATATGGACTCTGTTGAATCATATAGAAGCGGTAAAGATAAATTACTCGGTTTCTTTGTCGGTCAAGTGATGAAAAAAACAGAAGGAAAAGCAAATCCGTCACTGGTGAATCAGCTGTTGAAAGAGAAATTAAAAGGATGAGATCGTCTAGATGTTATTCTTGCCTATCCTATGTCTCACGGGGCGTTGTACGAACGTTTAAATTAAAGAGGTAAAATTCTGTCATTCCGTGGCTACGACCACGGAATCCAGTCTATAATGTCATAAAAAGGCTCTAAAATAAGTCTAATATGGCTTTATTTTTCTGGATGCCGTGATCAAGTCACGGCATGACACCATACGCTTTGCAAAAATTCGATCCACGCAACAACGCCACGCAGGAATGACATCAAAAATTCGCCTAGGCTTTATTATTTTTTTCTTCTTCTAATCGCATATGTACCTGCATAAGAATTTTTACAAACTCTATTAATCTTCTTGCCGCTTCGTGTGCTTCTACTTCTGGTAATTTGCCGTTATGCCTTTCCCTTATACCTTCAACGATTGACTCGTAAATTTCTTCATTACTACGTCCATCCGGTTTAGCTTGCCAAGCTTGTTCATACGTGGTTATATTGTCGCTTTTCATACTGATTCCTCAATTAATTTTTAGTTAAAATACTACTATAAATTGCTAAAGTAAAACGTTTTTTAATCTTAATTGCAAAATATCTGCTAATGGTTAGAGGTCACACGCAAAAACTTTGTTCACCTAGGTCACAAAACAGATTATTAATTATATTTTACCTTTCTTTTACAACTTAAATAACTTGACAATTTTACTTATTTCATTACTATTTACAGTTAAAGTTTATTGATATTTAGTCTCATTTAAATAAATTTATTTCATCGTAATATATTAAAGGTAAAAAAAATGACCGATAAAGAAGAAGAAACGATTTTTGTTGTAGAAGAAAAATCAGAGGAAGAAAGATTAGAAGAAGAGTATAGAGAAGAAAAAAGGCAAAGAAACGCCCGAGTTTGGAAAGACACCAAAGACATGTTTAAAATTATTATACCGGCTTTAATTGTTGTTATGATTCTTATGCGGATACTAAATAGTTATTTAATAGAAAGACACGCTAAAGAAATGGCATTAGAAGACCAACAAATAGAAGCTGAGTTAGATGCAGAAGAAGCGGCGGAAGCAGCAGAAAAAGCAGCGGAAAAGCTAAAATAATATTTTAAATTAGGGTATAAAATACTTTGTTGTGAAAATAAAGCATATAATATGCAGCTGGCGTCGTTGCGTGGATACCCCAAACGTCATTGTGAGCGACTGAAAGCATTGTTGCATGGCTCAAATTTTTGCAAAGCATACGGTGTCATGCCGTGACTTGATCACGGCATCCAGTCTTTTTATTAAGGTTTTTTCTGGATACCGTGGTCAAGCCACGGTATGACACCGTACTTGTAATAACCATAATACGGTGAATTATGATCCACGCAACAACGCCTATGCAGTTTCATAGAATTTAAATTACATTAATGTATCTTAAGTTTTGTATTTCATATTATTTAAAGGTTATTATTAAATTGTAAGGTTAAAAAAGCACTGCCCATTGTAATTTATTACTTTAAATTATTAATAGAAAATGTTATAAAGATTAATCTAATGAATTTAGGTTAATCTTTATGGAAGATATTAATTGCTGGGAAGAAAAGTTTGAGATGTGCGGTTATGCCGCAAAGCTACTAGATAAAATTACTTCTTTAAACAAATTAGTACAATATCCGATAGATCTTAAGGAGATTAAAAAGGGTATTTATTACGCTCGGAAATATCACGGTATACAAATGCGACAATCAGGCGACCCGTATTACTCCCATCCGATAGAAGTTGCTTATTTGTTAGCCGAGTTTACAGCAATTGAAGCCCCTAAACTTTTCATACCCAGTATGATAAATGCTGCTTTATTACACGATACGATAGAGGATACGCCGCTTACAGAAGACGATATTACAAGAATTTTCGATAAAAATATAGCAAACCATGTGGAGGGTTTAACTCGAGTTAAACCCTATGGAAAAATTAGTGTTGAGGAAAGTATAAATTTATTAATTCAGCAAAAACGCCATAATACAGCCCTTATAAAAATCTTTGATCGAGTGCATAATTTGCAGACTATCGAAGTTAAATCGTATGAAAAAATTCAAAAAATTATAGATGAAACTTTGAAAATATTTTTAGTTCTTGCTGTATACCTTAAACTTCCGACAATAGAAAAAGAGCTTAGTAGAATAAATAAATATTTACTTCAAAAATATACTCCAAAACCTCAAAATTCTATCCCTTATGGTAATAATTCCCAACTTCTATCTCTAATTTTTTAAAGTGATTCACTCCAAAGATATAGCCTACCGCAATAGGAAGCATTACAAATAACAATCCCCAATGATCATATAATTTTATTAAATATATCATTCCAAAAGAGGTAATAGCGTAAGTTAAAGCACGAGCCGTGGCATACATAAACGTACTATAAGTAAATCGTTTAAAAATCGGTAAGTGTTTAAAGAATATAGCCATAGCCGGAGTAACCCCAGGTGCAAATATCACAAGAAAGGATTGAATAAAAAGTAAATGTAACGGAGTTTTTACCCAAAATACTAATAGATAAGGACATATTAAAACAAATATGAGAAATATTGTTCCTGTTACCTTAAGGATTTTTAATGGATGTATTTTATAACTTAAATAAAGTAATACAAAAAATTTTGCTAACTCAATTAAAGATACGATAAAATTATGATTTATAACTTGCTCAGAATTGTAATTAAAAGAATTTTTTAAGATACTATTACAATGTACGTATACAAAATAAAAGCATATAGGCCAAGCACAATTTAATAAAAATAAAGCTAATGCTGTTTTTTTATTAACTTTTTCATTCCATATAGGATTATTTTCTAAAATTTTTGGATCTTTATCTGCATCAATCATAGCTTCTTGTAATCAACGCTTTGCATTAACAAATTCCGGTGTTTCCCTAAGGCGGGTTCGAGCAGCAGAACCAACTAAAGCAACTGCCGCTCCGATAATAAAAATTATCCGCCAATTAATTCCTACGGAAAGTACTAAAGAAGCTATTCCTAAAGCAGCACTTGTGCCAAATGTACCAAATCCTGCTATTAAAGATACAACAGGGTATTGTATCGGAGGAGAAGTAATTTCAGTTAAGTAAAGCTCTGCTCCTACTCTTTCCCCCATAGATGCCATACCTTGTATAATACGACATATAGTAAATAAAACAGCAGCAGTAAGACCAAAATCTGCATAAGTGGGTAGAACAGACATCATAAGGCAAGAAATTGCCATTAAAAAAGTTGTTATAATAACCGTGGTTTTTCGCCCAATATTATCACCTATCCAGCCAAATACTAAAGCACCGATCGGTCTAAAAACAAAAGTAGAGCAAAAAGAAAATGCCGTTAAAAGAGAAGTAGTATAAGGATCGCTTTCTGGAAAAAATAATACATTAAGCAATACTGCTAAATGAACATATAGCATTAGGTCAAAATACTCTAGAAAAGTACCTACTGATAACAACCCTAGAGCTTGTTTTTGTTCTTTTGTTAAACTTCGCTGTTCTATTTCATAGCCTAACATTTTCTTAACATTTTAAGTAAATGTAAAGAAATTATATTTTTTTCGTTGAAAGTCAATAAGAAATTTCACGTTATACGATAAAAAAATGAAGTGTGCTTAAACGCTTCATAATACTAAAATATTTGACAATAACCGATTGCAACTTCTCTAACGCTTTTTAAATTCTAAATGTGATTCGGAATGGTCCTGAATTGCTATAGTTACGCCGTGGCTTGATCGGCGTCCTTGCATGGCTTGAATTTTTGCAAGACCTTCGGTGTCATTCCGTGGTCGGAGCCACGGAATCCAGTTTTATAACGTCATAAAAAGGCTCTAAAATAAGTCTAATGTGGCTTTATTTTTCTGGATGCCGTGATCAAGTCACGGCATAACACAGCCTTTTCTTTAACGTTCGTACAACACATGGTCAAGCTACGGTATGACACCATTCCAGCCATTAAACCTCACTCAATAATCAAAAATATTAATGAATTTTAATCTTTTTATAAAAAAAAGCTTGGTAAATTTTAATCTTTTCTTATAATGCCTGCTAAAAGTGGCTAGCTCTCTCAAAGTTAGCTTGTAAAAAAATAATAACAGTGTTTATGAAAAAAAATTTACTAAATAAGTTCAGTTTATTTAAATATTTTTTACTAATTTGCGTTAGTATTACCACGCTAACTTTTGGAATGAATGAGGGGTTTGCACAAGCCGGCGATGACCTTGAGAGCTTCCTTAACCGCCAGCTAGACAACTCAAAAGCTACTCGGAAGAGAAGGGAAGCTCCATCAAGCTCTCCTATGCATACTAATCGAGAAAGAGACACACAATTGCCCACAACTAGCGAAAAGCCAAAAGCAAAAAAATGGTTTTCTAGAAAAAAAATACCTACAGAAGAAAAGCCTACAGAAGAAAAACCTGCCACTATCCCTAATGGCTTTTCATTAGCACAAGACCCCCCTAAGCAAGAAGGATATAAACTAAAAGACTTAATTTCCGACGTGCTAAAAAATAATAAGGAAATGGCAAATAACCCCCTATTAACACACCTTAATGAACAATGTATATTACAAGAGCGTAATGAAAGGTTTGACGAATACCTTAATAATAATGATGCTATCACTGCTTTAGGATATGCCGAAGATATAGGGTTATCTTCAGAGCTAAAAAAAACTGCAGTTGATAAAATTTTATCTGATCTAAATGATCAAAATATAAAACAAATATTATTTGTCGATAATCTTAAAGATGTAAGAATTTTGAATTTTATAAAACCTATTAATAAAGAAAACAGACCTATATTAGCTGCAATAACACAAAATGCTTCCGAAGAACAAAAAAATATATTTTTTGATCGAGTTGTGGATTATGTAGACAGGAATCTAATTACTTTAGAAACACAAGAACTTCACCCGGAAGCTAGAGCAATATTAACGCAACTCAAAGCTATTAATGATAAAAAAGGGCTCGAAAAGCTTTTATTAAGAAAAAGTAAAATAAAAGAAAAGTTACAAGGATATTATAAGAACAGTAAATATGGAAATATACCACAAAAGGTAATAGCAGAGATTAATAAAAAACTTAAAGCCGATTCTTTAACAACTAATGATTTAAATCAAAATGAAATAATTGCATTAATTAGCGGTTTTAATAAAACTTCTTTAGAAAAATCAATTAATGTTATTTTAATTCCACCCGAAATTATAAAAAAAGAAACCAAGAAAAAACTTTTACCTACTCCACCCCCGGTGCTTACAGGAGCAGCGTCGACAGGTACGACTCCGCCACCGCTGCCAAATGCACCGCCGCCTATTCATAATAATCATAACCTTAATATTAATGACCTTAAAAAGGATCATCCGAAACTGTATAAATTACGTGAAAAATTAGCAAAGCAAGGTAAGCATACACAGCAAAAGCCTTTATCAACAAAAGTAAATAATGCTGATGAAATAATTGAACCGCACAAAGAAACAGAAAACGGTAAAGTGTATAAAGCATATTTAACAGAGTCTAACAAAGTTTTTCCTACACCAGTTACGCAACAAATTGGAGCCGAAACAAATATAACAAATACTATACGGCAAATATTAACGGCTGGATATAAAGATAATTTTGGAGCAGAAAAACTTATTAGTTTATTCAGCGAAGGTAATCAGGATAGTAATCAGGCAACTGAGATTAAAATCAAAGCCACCGAGATATATAAGGAACTTTCAAAAGACCCGTATACTACTCCTATAATTAAAAGAACTAAAAAAGATGCCATACTTGACAAGCTTTTCCAAGAATCCTCAGATGAGGCAATGAAGCGTCTTCTATTGCCATCTAGTGGAATATCCAAATCTCAAAAAGCATTTGTTCAAACGATACAAATAAAAGAACAAAAAGAACAAGAATTAGCAAATTGTAAGGATAGATTAGAACAATTAAGATTTATAGCTGACAACTTCAGCGTTTTTGGCAACCAAAAATTAAATGATAATATAGAAGAATTAGTTAATGATCCTAATAAGTTAACTAATATCAATAAAGTGAATATTTTACTTGATAAAGACAAAATAATTACAAAACTAAAAAATATTGATTCCGTTTCCGATGAGCAAATAAATAATTTAAGAACTAACATAATAAAAACAATTGATCGTGAAACTATTAAAGCATTTGCATCAGATAATAGTATAAATTCCGCTGATTTTATTAGGGTGATACAATCTACGAAACCTGAAATATTAAGAGAATTTTTAGCAACTAAAGTTATTATCGAGGAAAATAAACCAGGTAATGCTCTTTCGCAAAATGTACCCTCTATAGCTAATTTTTCACAAGAAGAGGTAACTCAGTTATCTCAACGCATGACCATAGCGGGATTAATGAAATCTTTGGAGGAAATAGGTCAGGAAAATATAGTTGCACAACAACAAAGCAAGCAGCCGATTACTACCGGCAATGCTCCACCTCCACCACCTCCGCCGTCAATAATGACACCTTCGGAACTAGAGAATCTAAAACTAAAAGCTGCAGGAGTTAATGACGATTTGATAGAAAGAGCATTAAAACTTAAAGCAGGTAATAATAGAATACCCCCTAAGGCACCTACCACAACTAATGAATTTAATTCATATGTAGGGAAAAAATATTTTGAACGTATAAATACCGGTTCTTCAGCTGCTGCTAGTCCTTTTGTATTAAATATCAAGAGGAATGGTGTCGGCGAAGCATTGAACAATATAATATTAGAAAGTGTGCTAGAAATATATGCTAAGGAACCCTTCGATAAACTCAATGAGAGAGTGGGTGCGGGAGACCTTGAAGATGCATTCTCTACACTCTCACCGACTTTTATAGGACCTAAGACTGAACTCGGCGATGAAATATATAAGATTTATGAAGAAATAATAACTGAAACAGCAAAGGATACAGATTTTTTAAAAAGTTTAGCAAAGGACATTAAACCATTCACAGGTAATGAACTGTTAGATAAAGCTATTAAAACGCAAGCTGATGCAGCCGCTAAAGCGTTAGAAGAAGAAAAAGCCTTAGAATTAGTACCGGAGTTATTTGCACAAGCAGAAAAAGATTATGAAAAGCAACAAGAAGCACTAAAAGCTAACGCAGCGTTAGAACAACAAAGATTAGAGCAAGAAAGGATAAACGATGAAGATTTAGCACAACAAGCTAAATTAGCAAGAGAACAAAAAAAACTAGAAGCTGACGCAGCTGCTAAAGTATTAGAAGAAGAAAAAGCCTTAGAACTAGTACTGGAGTTATTTGCACAAGCAGAAAAAGATTATGAAAATCAACAAGAAGCACTAAAAGCTAAAGCTTTAGAACAAGAACAACTAAACGCTGACGCTAAAGCTATTGTGCAACCTCAAACTCAAGAAGAAGTGGTTGAAGAAATTACAACTACAGAATTAGTGCAAAATAACGATGAGGAAAATCATACTTCAGAAATTCTTACCGACGATGAATTAGACGTAAGTAAACAATCGCTAGACAATTCAATAATCAAAGAAGAGGAAAAAATTAATGATGAAAAAGAGCAGAATAATGATCAACAATTATCTCAAAACCTTGAGATATTAGAAGTAGATGGTTTAGTAAGTAAAGAAATTTCAGGAGTTAATCAACCGGAAGAAACAATTTTAGAAGAAGATAGGCGAGAAAATATTAAAGCAAAAATTCATTCTGCACATAATTATATTCGAGATATTATTAATAATCCCGCTATATTGGAGAGAGTAAAGTATTTTCTTTCCGCCGGTGCTGCTGCAGCCGGTGATGAGGATACAACTATCGAAAAAGGCATATGGATTAACGGTTTATACAGTATTAATAAACATGGGATATGGCAAGGTATACCCGGATATAAAGGTCGTATCGACGGTGTTACTATAGGTGCTGATACTGAATTTAACGACAATGATTTATTCGGAATTGCTTATAGTAATACGCACTCTAATCTAAAATATAATAAGAATTACGATAAAGTAAATATTGACGGGCATGCTTTTAGTTTGTACGGTTTAAAAGAAGTGAAAAAGAATTTTTCCCTACAAGCAGTAGCGACTATTTCGCATAACTATATTAAGAACAAAATTATCTATTCCGATAATCACATCACCGGAAAATATCGAAATACTAGCTTGAGCTTTGGAACATTGCTAAATTATAGACACCAAGTCAAGAGAGGTATGAATATTATACCTCATATCGGGCTTAGATACGGACATACAAAAGACGGGAGTTATAAGGAGCATGATATTGGTACTCAGCATTTAACGGTTGCCGGAAAATCACGACAATTATGGACCGGAATTATCGGCGGTAGAATATTATTCGCCCCGAAAAACATTTCTAACTCTATCACTTTAATACCCACTTTACACGGCTCTATCGAAAAGCATTTTAATAGCAAAAATACGGCAGTTAATACTACAATAACATGGAAAGATAAGAAGTTAGAGGAAATTATTACTTTACCGAAACAACCGAAAATCGGTTATAATATAGGAGCAGGTATAGTTGCTAAAAAAAGCAATATTACAATCTCCGTGGAGTATAATTGCCGTTTACATAAAAAATATCAAAGTCATCAAGGGATGGCTAAATTAAAAATTAACTTCTAATCCTGTGCAGCGTTGTTGCATGGCTCGAATTTTTGCAAAGCGTACGGTGTCATGCCGTGACTTGATCACGGCATCCAGTCTTTTTATTAAGGTTTTTTCTGGATACCGTGGTCAAGCCACGGTATGACATTGGAGTCATTTTTCGAGCCACGCAACAACGCCATCCTGTGCAGTAAAAAGGTAATAAAATGATAATTGATAAAACCACTTATAAAGCTACTGTTTTTGACAAGCGTGTTAGATTTTTAGTGTTACATTATACCCAAGGAAATTTTAAAAACTCTATTGAATCCTTGACAGGACATAACGTTAGCGTCCATTATTTAGTAAATGATCAAAACTCGGATCATATCTTTCAGCTAGTAGAAGAACGGGATAGAGCTTGGCATGCGGGAGTTAGTAGTTGGAAAGGACGCAATAATATTAACGACACTTCAATCGGTATTGAAATCGTTAATTTAGGCTTTACTCTAGATGAAAAAAACCACAAAACTTGGTATCCTTATCCTCCGGAGCAAATTAACAGCGTAATTAGCTTATGTAAACAAATTATTAATAATTACGATATTAAGCCTACGGATATTATAGCTCATTCCGACATTGCACCGAACAGAAAAGAAGACCCGGGACCTTTATTCCCTTGGAAACAACTTTACGATAACGGCATAGGTGCTTGGTATGATGAAGAAAAAATAAAATCTCTAATGCCGCATATAGATATTTCTAATATAAAAGCTATTCAAGAAAAATTTATAAAATACGGCTATGAGCTTACCCCTACCGGCATAATGGATTTACCAACAAAAGAAGTAGTAAGCTCTTTTCAAATGCATTTTCGTCCTAGCAATTTTTCGGGGGATTTAGATATTGAAACGGTCGCTATTTTGGAAGCTTTAATAGAAAAATATTGTGATGAATTAGATTTATATCCTATACAAAAAAATATTATTGATTTTTTCGGTAAAGGCAAGGATAGAGTACAAAATGAAAAAGTTGATATAGATAAGACTATTAGTATTGTGGTTATCGAAAATGATAAATACTAAAACGCAGCTCTTTTTAATCGGTCATTGATAGCGATGCCGATATTTACGGAAGGAATTGGAGCGATAGCAATTCTTGTTATATTATGACTTATAGCATAATTATCGAGCATTCTTAAATATGCATAAAGATTTGCCGCCGCCTCAGCCAAATCGCCGCTTATACTTAAATTCAACGAAAATTCACTTTGTAAATTACTACTGCCAAAATTCAAAGCTATTTCCCCATCTTCTAAATTTGTGGCATTTAATCTAATCGGCACTTTAGGCGAGTAATGTTTAGCCAGCATCCCCGGAGCTTTAACTTCCATTGTCGTATTAGCTTTAACAATTTTTATCCCTAATATTTTTTCTAACGTTTCCGAGGTAATAAACCCCTCTCTCAAAATTGTTGGCTGCTCTAAAGTCGTATCTATTATTGTTGATTCCAAACCATATTCAGATTGATAAGATTCAGGCGATAAAATAAAAACTTCCGGATTATCTAAAAAATGCTCTTGAACGTGCCGCTCGTTAGTCGGGCTAATATAATTGGAGGGGTTAGCACTCGGTGCTGCAATCGGTCTTCCTGCTTTTTCTATTAATTCTAGAGCTAACGGATGAGCAGGAATACGCAACGCTATAGTTTTAAGTCCCGCGGTAACCGCATGAGCTATATTAGCAGTATCTTTTAAAGGCACCACGATAGATAAAGCTCCCGGCCAGAATTTATTTGCTAGCAGATTCGCAATTTCATTAAACTCACCGATAGTTTTAGCTTGTTCTATATTTGCCACATGAACAATTAGCGGATTAATAGCCGGGCGGTTTTTTAGCCGAAAGATTTTTAAGCAAGCCTCTTCATTGGTAGCATCGGCACCGAGTCCGTAAACTGTTTCGGTCGGGAATGCGACCACTCCGCCCGATTTAATAAATCTCGCTGCTTTATTAATCATTGCGGAGTCACTTGAAGCAATTTCGATGTCATTCCCGCAAAAGCATTGTTACATAGATGTTTTAAAGCATGTTTTATGTCATTCCCGCGAAGGCGGGAATCCAGAAGATTATTTAAACAAATTAAATAGTAGATTTTATATACTTTTACTTGTTTTAAACTTTTTCTGGATTCCCGCCTTCGCGGGAATGACATAAAGGAATGCGGAAACGACATAAAGGAATGCAAGAATAACATACAAAGATGTAAAAATGACATTGAAAATTTGCTCATAAACAATCAAATTTTGCTACTTTATGAAATAAATCACATGTTGCTTGTAATAGTAATAAGCGATTATTGGCAATTTTAGGATCTTCATCGTTAACCATTACGTTATCGAAGAAATCGGCAATAGGCGTAAGTAGTGAAGCTAACAAACTTAAAGCTTTCGTAAAATCTTTATTATTCGCATTATTTGTGATTTGATCGGAAAGATTTGTTATTAAGCTAAATAATTCTTTTTCATATTTTGAATTAAAAATATTAATATCAATCTCGCCGCCTATTCTTTTATCCCCTAAAATATTACTCGCTCTTTTGTAAGCGGTTAATAATTCTTTTCCTTCATCGCTCACTAAAAATTTTTGTAAAGTATCAAGTTTTAGATTTATAACAACTAAATCATTTTCTGTTTTCAAGTCAAGAACGGCATTAATTAATAAACTGTCATATTGATTTTTGAAATAAAATTTTGCTCTTTCTTCAAAAAATGAATTTATTAAATCATTATCTCTATTAGATAAATCTTTATATAAACCAGCAGCGAAATTAATTAATTCTACAATATTTATTTGCAGTTTATTTTCTAATATTATCCTAATTATGCCGAGTGTTTGGCGTCTCAATGCGTAAGGATCGCCTGAACCGCTAGGAGCTTCACCCGCTAGCATCAATCCGACTAGGCTATCTAATTTATCGGCTATCGCTAGCAACGCCGCATTGCCGATGGGTACATTATCCGAAGGACCTTGTGGTTTATAATGATCTCTGATCGCCTCTGCTACTTCTTCGCCTAGCCCTTCATGCATCGCATAATAACAACCCATAATTCCTTGTAGCTCGGGGAACTCTCCGACCATTTCGCTAACTAAATCACTTTTGCAGAGTTTAGCAGCTAAATGCAGCGATTTATTTTGAGGAGCTAAGTAATAACAAATCTTTTCTAGCCTTGCCGTTTTTTGCTTTAAATTACCGAGCTTAGCATGAAATGTTACTCGCTCAACTTTCGATAATTGTGATGCCAAACTTTTAGACAAGTCTTGTTTATAAAAATATAAAGCATCGGCTAGCCTTGCCGCTAATACTTTTTCGTTACCTTTTACGACTAACTCAGAATCGCTAAATTTGCCGTTAGCTACAAATAAAAAATACGGTGCAAAATTTCCTTTACTATCAAACAAGCAAAAATATTTTTGATGAGTTCGCATTGAAGAAATTAATACTTCCCTAGGTAATTTTAGGAATTTCTCCGGTACTTTGCCAATCATCACAATAGGAAATTCCGCTAGCCCCGTGACTTCTTCAACTAGCCGCTCATCTTCCTTTAAGCTCAAATTATGTAAATTTGCTATTTCCTGCAAACCGACTTTGATAATTTCCTGTCGTTCCAATCTCTCTAAAACAACGTCATTTTCTAAAAGCTTACTTTTATATTCGGCAAAATTATTGATTGTTACCGCCTTATTGCCTTTAAGCCTGTGCGAGTAGGTAATATTGTTAGCCGTTAAATGACCGAATTTTAGCGGTAATATTTCACCGTCAAATATACATAATATATTGCGTAAGGGGCGAATCCATTTTATTTTATAATCCCCCCAATACATCGATTTCGACCAGCTATATCTATTAATAGCCGCAACTATAATTTCCGGTAAAACTTCTTTAATATCTTTTTCGGCTATTTGCTTAATGAAAAAATAATATAAATGATTATTTATTAGTTTAGTAGAAAGGTGTAATTTGTCTGTGTTATGTGCCTTGCAAAACCCTTGAATAGCTGTCTCGGGAGCTTCTACCGCCGGACCTTTAATTTCTATTTCCTGCGGCAAAATAGATTGCGGTAAATGAGTAACATGAACGGTAATTCTATGAGTCCCTGAAAATACTTGAGCTTTAGCAAATATTTCCTGCTCTTCAAAAATTTTTGTAAAGATATTTAAATATGCCTCTTCGGCAGTTTTTTGCATGAAAGCCGGTATTTCTTCACTAAAAAGCTCTAATAATAATTCACTCATATTCAATCCTTAACTCACACTAATTTAATATTCCCAAGACTTCGGTATTATTCTTGCGTCCCTTTATATCATTCCTGCACAGGGACGTTGTTGCATGGCTTGTGCTGATGTACTATTTGTACGTATAGCTTAGCTCGTTCTAAAATTTTAAGTCTATAGCTTAATAAACTTTGCTATAGCTATGAAAGATATCACGAGAAGATAAAAATAGAGCAGTGCCTAAGCTGTTGATTTTTGTGGATTCTTTGTACATGGTGCACCCTGAAGGATTCGAACCTCCGACCTACGGATTAGAAATCCGTTGCTCTATCCAGCTGAGCTAAGGGTGCTGGAATATTGCTAATCTTATAGCAGTTCAGCTTTTATTTTTCAAGCTTTCTTTGATGTGAACTTTCAAAAATAACTTGTCTCTTAACGTGTAGTGTATTAAAAATAAAAAAAATCGTTATTGTGAGGATATGCTAGCGTTGTTGCGTGGACCATAATTTACCGTATTATGGTTATTACAAGTATGGTGTCATACCGTGGCTTGACCACGGTATCCAGAAAAAACCTTAATAAAAAGACTGGATGCCGTGATCAAGTCACGGCATGACACCGTACACTTTGTAAAAATTCGAGCCATGCAACAACGCCTTAGCCGCCTAGCAATGACGATGCGAATAGTATATTGTAAATTATGTCAGAATATGTCAGAAATTTTTACCTATGATCCTTCATTAAAATCAGCATTTTTAAATCTTAAAGTTAAGGCTAGTGCGAAAGCTAATTCGGTTAATAATTTTATAGCCGTAAATGATAAGCTATATTTAAAATTATCAATTAAAGCGATTCCGGAAAAAGGTAAAGCCAACGTGGAAATTATTAGTTTTTTATCTAAAGAATGGCGTATTGAAAGGAGTAATTTGACAATTACAAAAGGTCAAACAAGCAATTTAAAGACTATATGGATAAAAAATATAGAGCCGGACTATTTAAATTCTTTTTTAAAGCACTATATAGAATAACAAGGTTATAAAGCTGTATAGTATTAATGTAAAGGTTTTCAAGATTAGGATTTTAATATGACACAAGAAAAAAAGAAATTTGATACCGAAGTCGGTAAAATTTTAAATTTAATGATTCATTCTCTTTATAGTAATAAAGAAATTTTTATAAGGGAATTAATTTCTAACTCTTCGGACGCTTGCGATAAACTAAGATATCTATCGCAAAGCAACGCTAGTTTGTTAGGTGACGATAATATTTTAAAAATCACCGTTAAAATCGATAAAGATACCGGGCAGATTATTATTCGTGATAACGGTATCGGAATGAATAAAGAGGACTTAATCGAGAATCTTGGAACTATCGCCAGATCCGGTACGGCAAATTTCCTCCACAATCTTTCCGGTGATGCTAAGAAAGATAATATGTTGATTGGGCAATTTGGCGTCGGGTTTTACTCCGGTTTTATGGTAGCTGACAAAATTACCGTTACTTCAAGAAAAGCCGGTGAAAGTAACGTTTATAGCTGGGAATCTGATGGGCTAGGGGAGTATATTATAGCGGATTCTGATAGAGAATTTACTAGAGGTACTGAGGTAATTTTGCATGTTAAAAAAGAAGAAGATAGTTACCTTGACCATTTCCGATTAAAACACATAGTTAAAAACTATTCCGACCATATAGCAGTACCGATATATTTCTTTGACGAAGCCGGTAATAACGAAATTCAGCTTAATTCCGCTTCGGCTTTGTGGACAAGACCGAAATCGGAAATCACTGAAGAACAATATAAAGAGTTTTATAAGACTTTATCTTACTCCCTAGATGAGCCTTGGCTTACTATGCATAATAAAAACGAAGGAGCAATAGAATTTACTAATTTGCTATTTATTCCGTCAACCAAAACCTACGATTTATTTCATCCGGATCGTAAAAGACGAGTTAAGTTATACATCAAAAGAGTGTTTATTTCTGATGAGAATATTGATTTAATTCCGTCATATTTAAGATTCTTACGGGGAGTAGTAGATTCAGAAGATTTACCGCTAAATATTAGCCGTGAATCGTTGCAGCATAATAGTACTCTTGAGAAAATTAAAAATGCTATTACTAAGCGAGTTCTTGGAGAACTTAAGAAAAAGAAAGAAACTTCTCCTGAAGAATATAGCAGTTTCTGGGCTAATTTCGGTGGAGCATTAAAGGAAGGGCTTTGTGAAGCAACTACCGATCATGAAAAATTATTAGAAGTATGCATATTTAGAAGTGCTTTGCATAATAAAATGATTAGTTTAGACGAATATATCGCAAATTTTAAAGAAGGACAGAATACAATATATTACCTTAGCGGCGATAACCCTGAAAAATTACTTTCAAGCCCGCAAATTGAAGGTTTGTTAAGTAAAAATATCGATGTTTTACTCTTCACCGATACCGTCGATGATTTTTGGGTGAATGTTAATAATAACTATAAAGATTATGCTATTAAATCGGCTACTAGAAGTGATATAGATATCGAAAAAACAATAGGAACTGCTGAAGAAGAAAAAGATACCAAAAAATCTGATGATGAATATCAAGAATTAACTAATTATTTCAAAGAAATATTAGGGGATTTAGTAAAAGAAGTAAGAATTTCAAGAAAACTTACCTCAAGCCCTGCATGCCTTGCCGTTAGTGAGGCTGCTATGGATATACGCATGGAGAGGTTTTTAATTGAACAAAAGCAAATTCTTGCTTCTTCAGCAAAGATTTTGGAATTAAATCCTAAAAACAAAATAATAGAAAAAATCTTTAATGATTTAAAAGTGAGTAATAAAAATAACGAAGAGCTAGTTAGGCTAATATTCGATCAGGCTTGTATTTTAGAAGGCGAACCGGTAGCGGATAGTGGGGCTTTTTCAAAAAGGCTTAACGATATGCTGCAAAAGGCTATATTAAGTGAATAGGTTAGAGCGTATTTTATGTTATTCCCGCGTGGCATTGTTGCGTATCAGAAGCGTTGCAAAAAACAACGCCTTCGTGGTTTCGCAATGACGGATTTTTATTAATTCTCGAGCCATACCAACAATGCCACCGATACCCTCAATGACCCTGATTTTTTGCTTTCCTACTTAACCAATTCTGTAAATAAGACTCAGCAAGCTTAGCATCTTCAATCACTATAACATTCTCGGCATTTCTCGTATCAGCCGATACGGTAAAATTAAACGAGCCGGTAATGACTTTTTGTTTATCGATAATTATCACTTTATTATGAGCAATGCCGGGTACTTTATCTATGCCGACATCAATTTTTGCTCTTTGTAATTCATGTATTTTAGAAAATTTTTGCTTCAAATTGCTTCGATCGAGTAATATCCTGACTTTAACTCCTCTAGCTTGTGCCTTAATTAAAGCGTTGGTAATTAAAGGGTCACTCATACCGTATGCCTGCATATAAATAGAGCTTTGTGCTTTATCAATTTCATTCGCTATAAATTTAGTGCAGCCGGAGGGGGGCGTAAAGCAGGTATTGACTTTACTTTTTGAAATTTGTGATATTTTATAGTTTAGCGGTTTTTCATTACTTGGTTCTTGGGAATCACCGAGTGAAGTCGGCTTAACTATATTACCGGATGGAGAAAAATTAACTTGAAATAAATCGGTAAAATAATTAGGATTTTCTAAGTAAGAACCAAGAGCAATTCCTAAAATAAAGATAATTACTATTTCCGTAATTTTTCGAATATAATTCTTTTTTTTCATTAGGTTTTATAAATAATTATATTTTCCACAAAACATAGTGTATGTAAGTAAAAGTGTACTCTATGTCATTCCCGCGAAGGCGGGAATCCAGAAAAATTATAGTTATTACTTCATTTATTTCAGTATCTATTACAAAAAGATGCGGCAAACTTGTTCAGCATGACAAAGAAAAGTCTGGATTCCCGCCTCCGCGGGAATGACATAGGAGGCGAATCCAGAAAAATTCGCTTGTATCAAGCTTTATGAATGACGCTGTACTTTATTCCTTACGTAACTACCGGGGGCTTCTTCAATGGTTGTTAGGTTTTTATAATCTATCGATTTTTTAAGCTCTATATTATTATTTTTTTGTAACCAATCAAGCCAATAGATCCACCAAGATCCTTTATGTTCTTTAGCTGTCATAAACCAGTCTTCGCTGCTAAGCAATAAATCATCATGAGTACGATAATTATATTTAGATGTTGCCGGAGGGTTAACTATTCCTGCTATATGCCCTGAATCCGTTAAGCAGAAAACTTTATTGCCGTTTAGTAACTTCATTCCTTCATATACCGAACGCCAAGGAGCTATATGATCATCTTTTGCGGCAATACAAAAAGAATTGCAATCGATATTGCTTAAATCTATAGGCATGCCTAGTAACGACAAAGCATTCGGTTCTTTTAGTAAATTGTTAAGATACATATTGCGTAAATAATAGCTGTGCATTTTTGCCGGCAGATTAGTATGGTCGGCATTCCAATATAATAAGTCAAACGGCATCGGGTTTTTTCCAAGCAAATAATTATTTACGAAGAATGACCAAACTAAATCATTAGCCCGCAGTAAACTAAAGCTATTCGATAAATATCGCCCGTCAAAATAACCTTTTTGCTTCATATCTTCTTCGATATGCCCTATTGTCGATTCGTTAATAAATACGCTGACTTCGCCTGGGTGAGTATAATCCAAAAGAGTAGTAAGGAAGGTAGCACTATTAACGCAATCCAATTTTTTTGATTTTAAATAGCTAAGCAAAATAGCTAAAAAAGTTCCGCCGATACAATAGCCGACAAAGTTAATTTTCTTATAGCCGAGACTCATTACATATTCACAAGGAGCAAGTAAGCCGTCCTTTAAATAATCTTCAAAAGTTTTTTCCGACATATCACTATCCGGATTAACCCAAGAAACAAGGAATACTTGAAAATTATTTTCTACTAAATATGATATTAATGAATTATGAGCAGATAAATCGAGTATATAATATTTATTGATACAGGGCGGAATAATAAATAACGGTACTGAATGAGTTTGAGCTTTCGGCTCATAACAAATAAGCTGCATTAAATCATTTTGAAAAACAATTTTCCCTTTTGTCACAGCAATATTTTTTCCTAACTGGAAAGCTGATTTATCAGTAGTATTGATATTTAATAAGTCACCGGAATTTTTGATATCTTTCAGAAAATTCTCAAGACCTTGGACAAGATTTTGTCCGCCGCTTTCCAAAGTTTCACGTAAAACCTTAGGGTTACAAAAAGCAAAATTTGATGGGGAAAATGCATCGATAAACTGCTTTGTTATAAATTCTAAATGTTGTTGTAAATTAGGTGATAATTCATATTGCCGGATATTTTTTTGTATACATTCTGAAGACATTAAATAAAATTGTTTAACGAAATCAAAATAAGCATTATCTTGCCAAGAGGAATCTTTAAACCTTTTATCTTTATTATCAGGAGAAAATATAGGTTTTGCCGTGCTACCGACAAATTTTGCACAAGCATTAGAGGTAAGTTCTCTAAATTTCTCTACATACTCAATATTAACCTTACAAAATTTTTCCGGATTTGCCCAAAATTGCTCAACCATACTGGTGAATATTACCCTGTTTCGGTCACTATCGACTAAGCTACTCGGTATCATACTACCTTTCCCCTGCATTAACTGAAGAAGAACCTCTTGATATTTATCATTAATTTCTTTTAGATTATTGATTATTTGCTCGCTAGGAATGTTATGCATATATTTGGTTTTGTTTTATATTTATGTTAAGTGTGTAGATTGTCATTACTAGAAGGTATCGGCGTTGTTGCATGGCTCGAATTTTTGCAAAGCGTTCGGTGTCATTCTAGTTCCTTGATCACGGCATCCAGTCTTTTTATTAAGGTTTTTTCTGGATACCGTGGTCAAGCCACGGTATGACATTGGAGTCATTTCTCGAGCCATGCAACAACGCTCCTTGCAATGACGTTTTGGCAATTAACCCTACAAGTTTAAACTATCCCACATACTATTAACCTTGTCGATAACTTCTTGAGTCATCTCTATTTTTTCACCCCATTTTCTATTAGTCTCCGGGGATATTTTGTTAGTTGCGTCTATTCCCATCTTACTACCGAGACCGGACACGGGCGATGCGAAGTCTAAATAATCTATCGGCGAATTATCGATAAAAGTGGTATCTCGTGCCGGATCGCTTCGAGTAGCAATAGCCCAAATTACTTCTTGCCAGTTGCGAATATTAATATCCTCATCGACGACGATAATAAATTTACTATACATAAATTGCCGTAAATATGACCAAATTCCCAGCATTATTCTTTTTGCCTGACCTGGATAGGATTTTCGTATTGAAACAACGGCTACTCTATATGAACAACCTTCCGGAGGCAGCCAGAAATCAACAATTTCAGGAAATTGTTGTTGAATTAGCGGGATGAAAATTTCATTCAACGCTTCACCGAGTATTGAAGGTTCGTCAGGCGGTTTACCGGTATAAGTGCTTAAATATATAGGGTTCTTTTTCATAGTAATAGTTTTTACAGTAAATACCGGAAAATCTTCGATATCGTTATAATAACCGGTATGATCGCCAAACGGTCCTTCCGGTAAATACTCGTCTAGGCTTACATAACCTTCAATAACAATTTCACTATGAGCAGGTACTTTCAAAGCAATATTTTTACAATTTACCAATTCTATTTTTTGATTGCCGAGCAAACCGGCAAAATTATATTCAGAAATATTTTCCGGTAGCGGCATAACGGCAGCTAGCGTTACTGCAGGATTTGCCCCTATAACTATCGCAGCAGGAAACGGTTCTTTTTTGCTCTTTTTCCAACGTTTATGATGTTCTGCTCCACCTCGAAGCTTTAGCCAACGCATTAATAGCTTATTAGGAGCTATTACTTGCATCCGATATATACCGAGATTATAATTATCTACTTTATCTTCACTAGGTCCTTTAGTTACCACAATCGACCAAGTAATTAAAGGTGAAGCGTCAAGAGGCCAACATTTTTGAATCGGCAATATATTAATATCCGGCTGCTCAATAACGATTTCTTGACATTCGGCTTTTGAAACAGTTTTTGGCGACATAGCAAATATTCGCTTAGCTAGCGGTAGCATCGAAAAGGTTTCTTTAAGAGATGCAGGAGGTTCGGGTTGTTTGAGGAATGCTAATAATTTGCCAAATTCTCTAAGTTCTGTAGGGGTGTTTAATTTTAGCCCCATGCTAATACGCTCTAAGCTAGCATATAGATTAGTTAAAACAGGAAAAGAGGACTTTGTGCCGTCACATTTTATGACATTTTCAAAAAGTAATGCCGGACCACCTTGTGCAAGTGACCTTCTGCTAATTTCCGTAATCTCTAAATCAGCTTGAACTTCGATAGATATACGTTTTAACTGACCGTTTTTTTCTAGAAATTCTAAAAATTGCGGTAAATCCCGAAAGCTCATAAAATACTCAAAAAGTTAGATGAGAAATATTCACAGAGCCTAATTGTTCACAGAACCTAAATTTTCTTTTAAAAATTCAGGAGCAAAATCAGCACCGTTAGGCCATGTTACAGTTTGGAGTTCTTGATCAAGTATTACTTTATTGAATATATTTTTATCTTTTAGCGGCTCAAAAATCAATCCTTTCAAATGTGGATATAAATCTATAATCCCGTTTGTACCGTCATCAAAAGATAATTTCAGAGAATAATCTTTAAGATATTTTACTTCTGTTACATGTAACATTTCTTACTCCAAGGGTGCTATAGGTTTTAGAGGCTCTCCATTTTGGGTTCGACGCCAATTTTCTAATAATTCTTCTTTATGTAAACTAAGCCATTCTATAACTAATTGTAAAGCTTTTTTAGGAAAATTCCCTTCAATTATAATACCTTCTATTGAAACTATTATTTCATAATCTCCATATTTAGCATGAAAATGAGGGGGATTATGGTCGTTCCAATACATCATAATTACAATACCAAAAAAACGACTAATTACAGGCATCAGAGACTATCTACATAATTTTAAAGTTATTAAAATATATTCTTAAGCTTTCATTACGTCAAGCTATGCTTTTATAGTGAATTCAGTTACGTAAAAATAAATATAACCCTATTACTATAGCAACAAATATATTAAGATAACAAGGAAAGATAAAACTTAAATCCTTAGAAGCAAAATTTTGAAGAGTGAAATGTAGAGAAGTAACGGCTAACACCGAAAGAGCCGCAAGTAAAATCGGCATTAATGTGGATTTTCTACTGTAAGGATATTTAAAAAAAACAGCCAAAGCTAAAAAAGTCAAGGCAAAATTATATAGCGGCCACAGCAATCTTTGATGCCCTTCAGCAATTAATTTAATTTTTTTCTGCGTCAGAAGTTCAGTATCCGGCTGTAATAATTCTTTAATATAATACTCGTTAATGTCTCGGTTATGTTTATTTCTTTCGTGAGCTAGAGGGTTATCGCTACTTAGCCTTACTATCAATGCATTAAATGACAATTGAGTTAAATTACCGTTATTGTCGTATATTTGTCTTATTCCTTTATCTAATTCAAATACCGGATCGTTATCATATATACTTAATGTACCTGATTCGGCAAATAATATAGAAGGATTTTCAAGATTTCGGCTATCGAAAACTATTAAGCCGGACATAACGTTATTAGCTAATTTTTTATCAATATAAATAGTAATGTCTTTTGATATTTTATTAAAAATTTTCTCCTCTATCATATTGGAAATATAGTTATTTTTTATAAAACTTAAGCGGGATTTTAAATTTATATAAGATAAAGGCATGGCAGTAGAAGATAGATAGTAAGCAAATAACGTTACTATAAGTGCAATATATAAAGCAGGTTTAGCTAACTGCAGGTTATTTACGCCCGAGGCTTGCAATATGATTAACTGCCTAGCTGTTTTTAAATCGTTATACGTATAAATAACGGCAATAACGGTTATTATCGGCAATAAAACAAATAATAAAGAAGGCAATACTAGGATTATCAAATTAAAAAAATCGGTAATTTTTATACCTTTATCAAAGAGATATAAAAGCTTTAATATTTGGGTGATCCATACCAAACTAGTTACCGAAAAAGTAACCGTGACAAGCAACGGAAAGATACTTCTTATAAAATATTTTTGATATAATAACATTGATAATTTATTGTAAATACAGTTTTATGTTATTTCTAAGCAGATATTCAAACGTCATTACGAGCGACCTAAGGCGTTGTTATGTGGCTCATAATTTACCGCATTATAATTATTACAAGTATGGTGTCATACCGTGGCTTGACCACGGTATCCAGAAAAAGCCTTAATAAAAAGACTGGATGCCGTGATCAAGTCACGGCATGACACCATACGCTTTGCAAAAATTTGAGCCATGCAACAAGGCCTGCCCTTGCATAGGAATGACATCGTGAAGCATATCCTAACTCACAAAATCAAAATCTTTGCCTGCTTCTATATATTCCCTAATTCGGCTCATTAGATTTTGAAAATATGTAAGATTATGCCAAGTCATGAGCATAGAGCCGAGTATTTCGCCGACCTTAACCAAATGATGCAAATAAGCTTTAGTATAATTTGTGCAAGCGGGGCAAGAGCAATCAATTTCTAAAGGCTCATTATCGTCGGCATATTTACTATTACGGATATTAACAGTACCGTATTTAGTGAAAGCTTGACCGTTCCGCCCCGATCTTGTCGGGATTACGCAATCAAACATATCTATACCCCTCTCAACCGCACCGATAATATCAAGAGGCTTACCCACTCCCATTAAATAGCGTGGTTTGTTTTGGGGCAACAAATCAGGGGCATAATCTAGCACTTTAAACATTAATTCCTGCCCTTCACCGACGGCAAGACCGCCGATAGCATAACCTTCAAAATCCAAATCTACTAAATCTTTTGCCGATTCTGCACGTAGTTCTTCATAAATTCCTCCTTGCATAATCCCAAATTGACCGTAGCCGTCGCGTTTTACAAAAGCTTCTCGTGATCTATACGCCCATCTAGTCGTTAATTGCATAGAGGTTTTGGCTTGCTCAAATGTTGCCGGATAAGGTGTGCATTCATCAAACGCCATTGTAATAGTGCTGCCGAGCAAATGCTGTATTTCGGTGGAACGTTCGGGGGTTAGCATATATTTATCACCGTTAATATGCGAGTTAAAAGCTACGCCTTCTTCAGAGATCTTACACAATTTCGCTAGAGACATTACTTGAAACCCGCCGGAATCGGTTAATATCGGCTTATCCCAGTTCATAAATTTATGAAGACCGCCAAGGCGAGCTATACGCTCGCTACTTGGTTGCAGCATTAAATGGTAAGTATTGCCTAGTATCACGTCTGCACCCGTTTCGGCTACTGACTCCGGCAGCATTGCCTTAACCGTTCCCCTGGTACCTACCGGCATAAAGGCAGGGGTACGAATCTCCCCGTGTGCAGTAGTAATAACGCCGCCCCTGGCTTTGTTATGTTGATGATTTAATTTAAACGAAAATTTTGACATTAATTGTGTATTTTATTTTTATTATTATAGTCGTCTAACGCATCATAAATTTCTTGCATATGTTTATGTGCTAGCCACACCGATTTATTACCGATAATATATAAATTATTTTTAGCTCTACTGATACCAACATTTAACACGTTCGGCTTATGAGTCATAATATTTCTTGCACCTTTATCGTCTGGATGTTGAGCTCCTAGCATCATAATAACGGTATCGGCTTCCTTACCTTGGAATGCGTGAATAGTACCGATATTTTCACTGCAAAATTTTTCCATCTCTTGTCCAATCTGAAGATTGATTGCAGCTTTGCCGAGTTCATTTTTTATATAAAGACTAAAATCTTTATATATTGTTATGATATAAATTTGACTTAGTAATTCAACAAAATTTTCTTTTTCTAAAACTAATTTTAGTAAATTTAATAATTTTTGAAATTCTGCTTTTGATTCGTATTGTTTATTTTCAGCTTCAGTATCTTCAACGTCTATCCACCTTGAATTTTTTAAAATTGCTTTAAGAGGAGAGACTACATTGGAAACGGCAGGAATCATTTTATTATCATAAGCGATGCTATTGCAGATATCAAACATTGGATTCTGACATCTTCTATGCACTAGCAGAGGAAAGCCGACAGTAACGCCACCATATTTAGTTTGATATAATGAATTACGATCTGCTAAATGTTGGACTGAAACTTCAGAAGGTGACCAATCTTTGTCAGAAACTTTGTATTTTTTACATAATTCTTTAATTAAATCTTGTTTTAAAACAGATATAGGCTCCGTTTGCATCGGGTCGCCAACCACTATTACATTTTTCGCTTTGTAGATGGCACTTGCTGCATATTGTGGTGGAGTTTGACCTGCTTCATCAATAATTAGCCATGAAAAATCGTTGTGATCGGCATATTTAAATACGTTATCAAAAGAATGAAAAGTTGTTGAAACTACCGGAACAACCATAAAAAAGTTTTGCCACGCCACACGCCAAGTTTCCGTTTTAGCATCAATTGATGATTTCATCACCACATCAGCAAAATATTTTAAACTATGCCAGAAATTATTAGCGTTAGCATTAATAAATATTTCATGAAGCGTTACTGCTTTAATAAATAACCTTGATCTTAATTCTTCAAATTCTCTATTAAAATATGGAATAGTTTTATGTAGACTACCATAGTTCGTATGGTAATTTTGCCAAAAATAATCATTTTCCAGCTTTTCAATATTAAAATTTTCTTTTCTTAAAAACTCTAAAGATTTAACTAATGACTCCTCTAACTCTTTAAGCTTTGTTGTTTTTTGCAATGTTGTTTGTTCTAATTCTTCAATTAATTCTTGTGCATCTTTAATTTTATTTTTTATTTCAATTTTATTTACTAATTTTTCACTTTTACGAGTAATTATTTTTTTCTTACATTGATTAAACTCTCTATATTTTGTAGCCTCAAAAGGTTTATTTTCTAAAGAAATTAAATTCATATCTTTAAAATCACATTCGATTTCTTCTAGTTGAGAATTAATATGTTCTAAACTAATATTTAGAATTTCAATTTCCCTATTTTGTTTTTTTATAAGTGCGGCAATATCTTTATTTTCAAATTTATTTAATATTTCTCTTCTTTTATTACTAATAGTAACGACATAATCGATATTTTGATAAATATCAGCAATTTTTTTATGTAATTCATTAAACTCAGTACAAGCTTTTGTCCATTCTGTATTAGTCTCTTCTAATGAATTGCAATATTTAGGTTTAAAATACTCCGGTGCTTTATCTACGCATTTATTGTTAGTTAGTAAATTAAAATATTGACAAAATGTATAAATTTCCTCTTCTGGATTTTTAGCAATATCTTTTTTTTGCCAAGTATCTTCGTCTTCTTGACTCCAAAATTTATTCATAAATTTTTGCTTATTACTAGCTTTACCAAGAATTGCAGCAAATATTCCCCAACTATCTTTTTTATAAAAAAGTTGTCTAAAAAAACCCAGCTCTTTATGATATATCTGATCTATTTTTGAATAAAGCGGCAGCTCTCCGGAAATATTTTCAACAGCATTATTATTAGATGAGGCAAGGATAATGCTATAACCTTGTAAAGAAGGCTTTAACGGCTTAATATTATGTTGAAAATTTGTCGGCTTATCAGAAAAATTTTCACTTTCAAATCCTTCAGCCGGAGTTTTAAGACTAGCGAGTTGTACTGCTCGAGTAACATAAATATTTGCTATTACATCAAATAATAATGTAGTCTTACCGGTTCCCGGAGGTCCATTAATTGCAAAAAGATTTTGATTAGTTTCAGTTTTATTAAATATTGAATTAATTGCCGCTGCTTGAAGTAATGCTAAAGAATTATTAGGCGATGAGGGCCAACGAGCAAATTGCATTTTGAGAGGGTCTAGCAAATCTTGCAAAATTTTTGGCTTCTCTGTAGACTCCTCTAGCACATCAAGAGAGTTTGGCTTATCACTTGTTCCCATATATTTTGCATAAGCGGAGTCATCAAAATATTTATCTGTTCGGGTACGTAAAAAATCTAGCTGCTTTAAAAAGAAGCTATTAAACATTTCTAAAGGAGCGTAATATATAAGATTTTTATGATCTTTTGCAGTTGTATTTTTTTTAAGTTTTTTTGATATTACTCTCTTAACACATATTTCGGTTTTCTCAAGTAAATATTTTTTATCAATATCTAATTTTTCAACTAAGCCATCAATCATAAGATTAACGCTTTCTAAATCAAATTTTCTACGTAACTCTAATTCTTTATCCGATTCTTTTGGTGCTATTGCATATTCTGATATTAAGTTATTTATTAAAATATTAGTATTATTTTCAAAATCTGCTAAATTTTCAAAATCTTTTTCTGAAAAATCCGGCTGTATAATTATACCAAGTGCATAGGCAGCAGTTGAAATTATCATTGATCCTTCTATATAATTCATATCTTCATCAAGAATTAAAGCGGCAATTGGGGTCATAATAGACCTTTCTTGATTTCTATGGTTTCGCAGCTTTTCTTCTTGAATATCAGATAACTTTATTATTTTTTTGATAATGTCAATTTCAGCAGTTGACCAATCTAAGTATCCAAGGTAAACATTCCAATATATAGATACTTCATATTTAGTAAGGTCAATACCTAAATTTTGTTTATTAATAACGTTTTTAAACGGATTATCTTTGAGTAGTAAAAGTGCATCATTATCGCTTAGTTTTTTACAGAATGTTCCGCCATTTCCCTTCTTATGTTTTTCTAACTCTTCATAATATTTATTTAAGTTTTCGTTTTTATTTGGCGTTAGAACTTCAATAATTTTCCAAACATCTAAAATGGATTTTACTTGTTCAGGAGATTGGTTGTACATAAGAATAGTATTAGATTAATTATAATAGTTAGTATTGTCATTGCGAAGAGGCATTAGCGTTGTTGCATGACTCGGATTTCTGCAAAGCGTACGGTGTCATACCGTGGCTTGACCACGGTATCCAGAAAAACCTTAATAAAAAGACTGGATGCCGTGATCAAGGAACTAGAATGACACCATACTCGCAATAACACGTTTATCAAACCGCTTCAACGCACATAGCCATGCCCAAGCCGCCGCCGATGCAAAGGGTAGCGAGTCCCTTTTTAGCGTTAATCCTTTTCATTTGATGAATCAGCGTAACTAAGACTCTTGCACCGCTTGCACCTATTGGATGACCTATTGCCACAGCCCCGCCATTCATATTGACTTTATCTACATCCCATTTCATTTCTTGATTAACATACACGCTTTGGGCGGCAAAAGCTTCATTCGCTTCGATAACATCCAAATCCTCTATGCTCCAACCTGCTTTTGCTAATGCTTTCCTTGAAGCGGGAACGGGAGCGGTACCCATAATGTTTGGATCGACACCGGCAGAGGCATAAGATACGATACGAACTAAAGGAGTCAAATTATGTTTCTTTAATGCTTCTTCGGAAACTACCATTAAACAAGCGGCACCATCATTAATAGAAGAAGCGTTACCCGCCGTTACTGTGCCGTTTTTATCGAAAGCCGGACGAAGCTTGCTTAAAATCTCCATAGTAGTATTCGGTCTAACTGTTTCGTCATGCTCAAAAATAATCGTATTTTTCTTGGTAACTACGTCTATCGGTAAAATTTCATTTTTAAATCTTCCTTCTAGTTGAGCAGCAGCTGCTTTTTGATGAGACTTTAAGGAAAATTCATCTTGCATTTCACGAGTAATATTAAATTGCTTGGCAATATTTTCAGTGGTGATACCCATGAAGCTGCCGGAAAATACATCGGTTAGCCCGTCATATTGCATTAAATCGATCATTTTAGCATCGCCGAATTTACAGCCTGCCCGTACATATGCACCGTGCAGCCCCAGCGACATATTTTCTTGCCCTCCCGCTATAACAATTTCATTATCTCCGGCAATAATGGAGCTAGCGGCAAGTGCTACCGTTTTAAGACCGGAACCGCATACTTTATTTACTGTAAAAGCGGTAACTTCTTTTGGAATACCGGCATGAATTAAAGATTGTCTAGCCGGATTCTGCCCGCTGCCACCCGTTATGACTTGACCGAGTATTACTTCACTTATAACAGCCGGATCAACTTTACTATCCTTTAGAATAGAGCTAATTATAGCTGCACCCAAATGAGGTGCGGAAATTGTTGCAAGACTGCCTAAAAAAGAACCGACGGCGGTTCTTTTTGCCTGTGTTATATAAACTGTGCGTGTAGTCATTTTTTATACTCCTTAAATAATTTATTTACTTATAACAAAAGTAGTAATAGGATAAACTTGTAACTTAAAAAATGTAAACTTTTAATTATGTATATTAATACTTTAACTGTTTCGTCTAAAGATCAAATATTACTCTCATCATCACACGATCTTAGCGGCTCTCTTGCAGATTATAATAAAAATACCAACCTTTCCTTGCAAGAAATTAGAAAACAGGTTTGGCAAGAAAATACTTTACGCTTTAGCACTAGAGAAGCTATAGGAGCAAAGAATAATCTTTAAAACAAAAGAATATACAAAAGTAAGAACTGGATACCGTGTACAAGCCACGGTATGACAAACTCTTCAAATTCATCGAGTATACTCCTCAAATAACTTAACTAATTTATCATTTATCAAATAACTAATATGTCCTCCTTCTACTTCTAGTAGTGTAGAATCTTTTAAAGATTGATGCAAAGATAAAATAGATGATTTCGGTACTATTTGATCGTTACTTGCAGCTACTATATATACGGGCTGATTAATTACCCTCGGATCAATTACTATATTGTTAATTTCCCACCTAAGATTTGCAAACATATTATCGTCTAATATATTCCGGATGATTTGATAATAAGTAGCTTTCGGCAAATTGTTACCCGACATTAACCAATTTTCTATTCTAAATACTAAATCTTGCTCTTCACTAGAGGTTAAAGAAAAAAATTTACCTAATTTAACGTTAAAGTGATTAGGAAATAAAAGAAAAAATAAAATTTGTATATGTATTTTAGGAATAATCGGTAAATTGTCTATATAATAATCTAAGGTGAAATAGTGATGAGCTTGGCGTATATAAAAAAAATGCGAAAAATCCCACGGCGTGGTAAGCAGAGTTAAGGTGTTTATACTATTTGGAACTAGCACGTTTGCAGCTATTGCAAGATTGCCGCCGATACAGTGACCTACTAAATTAATAGAGTTAATATTTCTCTTTTCTAACTTATTTATAACCTTGATTACTTGTCTTACATAATCATCTAGTGAATATTTAGGATTTGTAGCTTCCAGCCAATCAATTAAAAAAACCTCACCGCATTCTCTTAAATTATCAATAAAATTTTTATCACGACTTAAAAAAAGAATTTCGGGAGAGTTAAAAATAGACGGGATAACTAAAAATACTCTTGTGTCATTCCCGCGAAGGCGGGAATCCATCCTTAATTTGTCATGCTGACTTTGTTTTAATGGATTTCCCTCGTTGCTAGATTGATCTCGAGAGTGCGAAAATGACATTGCAGGATAATACAGCAATCTATAATATCTAGTGCGAATTATTTTTTTGCCAAGCTCTAAATATTTGCTA
Source organism: Rickettsia endosymbiont of Oxypoda opaca (assembly GCA_020881235.1). Lineage (GTDB taxonomy): Bacteria > Pseudomonadota > Alphaproteobacteria > Rickettsiales > Rickettsiaceae > Rickettsia. Next base: position 33,984 of record JAJIYK010000016.1, read on the forward strand.
CCTAAATTGTAAGCTTTTGAATAACTATTATACCGGTCAAAATATTCTTGAAATTTATCATTATCTAGCATTTTTTTAAATTCTTAATTTAAATTAGTAATTCTTGACAAAAAGCCTAATATGTTATATAAGTTTGGCACTTTTAAAACTATAGTCAAGTGATTTGAACTCGCTTCTTGTATGCAAATTCAACTGACTTGACTATTAACATGCAAAGTTAAGTATAAATATATTTAAATTAAGTTGATTTGATGTTATTTCCATGAGGCAGGAATATACTAAAATTTCGTCATTGCGAGGAGGTACGTAGTGCCGACGTGGCAATCTAGAAAAAATTAGCAGAGAATGCTATGAAAATTGTTATTTTCTAGATTGCCACGCTCCTTTCAGTCGCTCGCAATGACGATTCTGAATCCACACAGCAATGCTTTAGCTAGGAACGACATCGAGTTAAAACCTTGAAGTGCTTAAGTTTTTTTTTTGTCCCTAGGGCTTTATAATGCTAAGTACCTCGTCTTCATTTAGAAATAACTCCTTTAAAAGTAAATTTAGGGCTATGTTTTGGCCCGTGCATAATCATGAGCTAGGGAAATTTATCCCTATGAGTGCTTTAATGTTTTGCATTTTATTTAATCAAAATATCCTTCGAATTCTTAAAGATAGTATATTAATTTCTGAAATTAGTGCAGAAGTAGCAAGCTTTGCTAAAGTTTATTGCGTTACTCCCGCTGCCGCTATATTTGTTATTGCTTATGCTAAAATGGTTAATCATTTTACATTTGAAAAGATTTTTTACTATCTAAGTTTATTTTTTATCGGATTTTTTGTTGTTTTTGCTTTTATAATTTATCCTAATATTCATTTTTTTCATGCAAATCCCGATAATCTAACTCGCATGATGGAAGCACACCCTCATTTTAAATGGTATATAGCTTTAATAGGTAACTGGGCATATATAGTATATTATAGTCTTGCCGAGCTTTGGCCAAATATTTTTTACGTATTATTATTTTGGCAATTCGCTAATGAATTAACTACTACCGAAGAAGCAAAAAGATTCTACACGCTTTTTTCTTTATTTGGCAATTCTTCTTTGATATTGGTTGGCTTTCTGATGATGAATTTATCATCCGAGCAAACCATTATTAAATATTTTATTGATGTTTCGGACAATAAAATCACCCTTGTGCAAATATCGACTATTCTCGTAACCGTTGCGGCTATTGCTTCTTGCTTATTGGTAAGATTCATTACTAAAAATATATTTACTAACCCGACATTTTATGCCAAAGCCAAAAGCGGTAGGTCAACTAAGGACAGAATGGGATTAATAAAAAGTTTCAAATATATCGCAAAGTCAAGATATCTTTGGTTACTACTAATATGTTCGGCAGCTTTTGGGTTATCGATGAATTTAGTAGAAGCAGTCTGGAAAGCAAAAATTAAAGAACTCTACCCGACAGTAAATACTTTTGCCGAATTTAATAGTCTGTACATACTTTGGACAGGGGTTGCTATTATGGTCATGACAATTATCGGTAATAATATCATGCGTACGTATAACTGGTTTGCCGCAGCCGTGATTTCGCCGGTTATAATAATGATTACCGGCATATTATTTTTTATGTTGATAGTATTTGATCGACAAATATTATCGCTTTTTGAAGGAGCAATTTTAATGACCCCCCTTGCTCTTGCCGTATCCATTGGTGCAATACAAAATATTTTAGCTAAAGGCACTAAATACTCAATTTGGGATGCCTCAAGGGAGATGTTATATATCCCCCTTGATAAAGAGTTAAAAACCAAAGGGAAGGCTGCCGTCGACGTAATAAGTTCTAAGGTCGGAAAATCTTCAAGCGGGCTGGTACAATCAATGATCTTTACTATAATACCGACGGCAACTTTTAGCTCAATCTCCCCAATCTTAATGGTAATATTTACCTTTGTTTGTTTAGCGTGGATTTATGCGGTAAAGAAAATATATGTTGAATATCAAAAAATAGCTTAAATTCACCGCTCCTTAATGTCTTTATACTCCCGCAAAACATGACCGGTATAAAGCTGTCTTGGTCGACTGATTTTTTGCTCCGGGTCTTCATGCATTTCTTTCCACTGTGCCATCCAGCCAACAGTTCTAGCTATGGCAAAAAGTACGGTAAACATTTGTGAGGGAATACCCATAGCCTGATAAATAATACCTGAATAAAAATCAACATTCGGATATAATTTATGTTCAATAAAATATTGATCTTTAAGAGCAATACTTTCAAGCTCTATGGCAATTTGTAACAACGGATTATTTTTCAACTGCCCTAGCTCATTTAATACCTCTTTACAAGTTTCTTTAAGAACAGCCGCCCGTGGATCGTAATTTTTATATACTCGGTGACCGAAACCCATTAGCCTAAACGGATCGTTCTTATCTTTAGCTTTAGCAATAAATTTCGGAATATTTTCGGGCGTAGCAATCTCTTTCAGCATATTTATAACCGCTTCATTAGCCCCGCCATGTGCAGGTCCCCATAAAGAAGCAATGCCCGTACTGATGCAGGCAAAAGGGTTAGCACCCGACGAGCCGGCTAGCCGCACTGTTGAAGTAGAAGCATTTTGCTCATGGTCGGCATGCAGAATAAATATTTTATTAAGAGCGTTTTTTATTATTGGATTTACCTGATATTTTTCACATGGCGTTGCAAACATCATATATAAAAAATTTTCGGTAAAATCTAAATTATAATTAGGATAGATAAACGGTTGCCCAATCGAATATTTATAAGACATTGCGGCAATTGTCGGTATTTTGGCAATCATTCTAATAGCGGTTAGTTCATAATCGGCGTTTTTAACATTTAATAAATCGGGATAAAAAGCTGAAAGCGAACCGACTGCCGCAAGCATAATAGCCATCGGGTGAGCGGAACTGCAAAATGTCGGGAATAAATTCCTTAGCCGCTCATTAAGCAGAGAGTGATGAGTAATTTTTTTAGTGAAATTGTTATATTGCTCTTTATTGGGTAATTCTCCGTTAATTAATAAATAAGCTACTTCTAAAAACTCACTTTGTTCAGCTAAAGTTTTGATATCATAACCACGATGCCGGAGTATGCCAAGATCGCCGTCTATATAAGTTATAGTAGACTGACAAGAAGCGGTAGACATAAATCCCGGGTCGTAAGTAAAATAACCAGTTTCGGAGTAAATTTTACTAACGTCAATAACATCTTCTCCGATGCTGGCTTTTTTTATGGGTAACTTAAATATTTTATCTTTGATTTTTAATTCGACAAATTCTGAATCATTACTATTTTTGTTACTCATATCCACACCTTATACTTTTGCTATACCAAAAGTATAACCCTACTTTAAGGAAAGTAGAAATAAATTCTATTTTTTATAAAATTTTTTTTTCAAAATTTGTAATTTTATTCACAGAATCTAATCAGTACTGTAATTTATATTTTATAAATTCATTTAAAGCTTTTTTAACTATTCCATTTAAAGTATCCCCATGTTGTAAAGCATATAAGCTTGCTTCTTTATGTAGCTCAGGTTCAATTCTAACATTAAAACTACCTTTAAATGGCTTATCAGATGTTTTACCAAGTGTATTACAATCTTCTAAATAACTATCTACCGCTTCATGAAACGATAATATTAAAGATTTGCCATCAGAAGCCTCATAGCTTATCAAGTCTCTTATAAATTCTATTTTACCAAAAAATAACTCTTCTGAAGAATCAAAATGTACTGATCCTAGATAGCCTTTATAACTTATAAAATCATTTTTTATCATATTAATCCTTCTTCTTCTAATTTTTTAATTATTTGTTCAATTGAATAAAGCTTTACGATTGATTCGGGATGAGGTTTATGTAAGTTAATAATTAATCCTGTTTTCTTATTATAAAACTTTCTCCTAGAGCCACCGGTTTTCCCTCTTGTAATTTCTTCAAAATTTAAGTTACCGAATAATCTAGCTAATTCAGCCCACGTAAAATCTTTAGGTTTTGATTTTAATCTTTTAATAAGCTTATCTATTGAACTCAACTTAATATTCTTTCCAATTAAAACCCCAGTATAACATACTTATTAATACAAGTAACTAAAATTAGTTACAAATTTTATACTTTACGCTAAGTTCTTATTTGCAAGGTATTCTTTAATCTTCAGTAAATCATACCATGAGGTGCGTTTTTGCATAGGTTGCCGTAGTAAGTAAGCAGGGTGGAACATAGCAGTCGTTTGGATAGGAGCGGTTAAATATTTATTAGTGTAAAAATAATATTCCTGCCTAATTTTGGTAATACCGGCATTTTTCCCGAGCAAACTAGTTGCGGCAGTACTACCAACTAAAATAATTAATTTGGGGTTAATCAGTGCAATATGTTTCTCGACAAAGGGTCTGCAAATATCGACTTCCTCAAGAGTCGGCTGACGATTAGCGGGTGGACGCCAGAACACCGTATTAGTAATATAAGCGTTATCTTTTCGTGAAATTCCGATAGCCGACAACATATTATCAAGCAAATTCCCACTTTCACCGCAGAAAGGTATACCTTTCAAATCTTCATTACTTCCGGGTGCTTCACCTATCAACATAATAGCAGCTTTAGGATTGCCGTCACCGAATACCGTGTTATTAGCCAGCTTCTTTAACTCGCAGCCGTCAAAATTTAGTAGAGATTCTTTTAACTCTGCTATATTATTAGCTTTATCGGCAAGCGACCTTGCTAAAGTAATATTTGTAGTTTCTTGAGAAAAGTTTGACGTATTAACAACTACTACGCTTTTTTTCATAGGTTCAACTTTAGAATTTTCTAGTTCCGTTTGCTTTATTACTTTATTTATTTCTATTTCTTTTATTGACTCTGAGCAATAATATTCTATACCGATTGCTTGCAACCATTTAAGGTGGTCGGTTTTTTGTGTTAAATAATCCATTTTATGTTTTAATCTATAATTGCTATTATGATAAAATACCACGTACCGCCCGAGCTAAACGGCTTTAGACTTGACAAAGCCTTATCTACACTTCTTAATCAAGTCTCGAGGAGTCAAATTCAAAAAGCTATTAAAGCTTCTTGTGTGCAAGTTAATGAAGTAATTATTTCCGATTCTAACGTTCCGGTCAAGGAGAATGATGTTATATTATTTGCCTTTAAAGAACCGGAGCCGGTAACGATGAAAGCCGCTAATCTCAAGCTTGATATAGTTTATGAGGATGAGGATTTAATCGTAATCAACAAAGCCACCGGTATGACGGTACACCCGGGAGCCGGTCACTATCAAGATACGCTTGTTAATGCCTTATTATATCATTGCAAGATTTTATCCGATATCGGTTCGCCTGAAAGACCGGGCATAGTTCATCGCTTAGATAAGGACACTTCCGGTTTAATGGTGGTTGCTAAAAATAATTTTGCTCATATGACGCTTGCAAATCACATAGAGAAACGGCAAGTAGTACGGAAATATAAAGCATTAGTCTGGGGTGTAATTAACCCCTTAGAGGGAATAATTAAAAATAATATCGGTCGTAGTCGCATAGATCGACAAAAAATGACGATATTAAAATACGGAGGCAAAGAGGCTATCACTCATTATAAAACTATGGAGTTATTTTTTCATGGCTCTATCAGCATGGTTGAGTGCAAACTTAGCACGGGTAGAACTCATCAGATTAGAGTGCAGCTAAGCCACTTAAAACATTCGGTGGTCGGTGATCAATTATACGGCAATAACGATAGAAAAGTAAATTATAGCCCGCCGGAATTAAAGGCAAAACTAATTAATTTTAAACGCCAAGCTTTGCATTCGTGGTATTTAAGCTTTACCCACCCCGTGAGTGGTCAATTTATGGAATTTTCTAGCGACTTACCGCAAGATATACAAAATATAATCAATTGTCATTGATTTTGTTCTCAAGATAGTATAGACTAGTTTAATAAACTGGTGTATTAAGAGGTTATATATGCGAACTGTAGGAATGTTTAAAACAAAAACACATCTTCCGGAATTAATAAAAGACGTTGCAGCAGGCGAAGAGCTTTGCATAACTAATAGAGGAAAAGAAGTAGCTTTTATAATTCCTGTTAGTAAATATTATCAAAATAAATTTTCTAATGTATTTCAAGAATTTGTGAAGCTTAAAAAACGTGTCCCATTAGGTGATATAGATACTATTTTAGAAATGAAAAATTTAGGTAGAAAATGAATCTAGTGGTAGATTGCTCTTTTATTATGTCCTCTATTTTACCTGATGAACTTTTGATAAAGAGCAAAAATATTTATGACAAAATCATCGAAAATACATACACAGTATATGTTCCTGCTATATTTTATTTAGAATGTAATAATGTTCTTATCAATTCTTTAAAAAGACAAAGGATAGACAAAAATGGTTATGATGATTATATAAAATTGCTAAGTTTATTACCTATTAATGTCGATAAATTTTGTTCTACTTCGGAGGCTTTATATACTATAGCTAAACTAGCTACCGAACATAACCTAACTTCCTATGATGCTTGCTATCTTGAGCTAGCACTGCGACTAGAAGCAAATATTGTAACGCTAGATAAAAACCTAGCTGCAAGCTGTTGGCAAAACGGTATTAACTCAGTAATTTAACGTTTTATCTTTCATGCCATTCTCCATACAACAATGTCTTAATGAAGCAACCGATAAATTAAAGAAAATTGGCATTAACTCGCCCGAACTAGAAGCAAGAATTTTGCTGCAATATGCTATAGGCAAGCCGCTTGAATATCTACTCACGCACGGCGAAGAAATATTAACGGAATCTACGTTATCTATTTTTGAAGATTTTATAAATAGGCGTCTAAAATTCGAGCCAATAGCCTATATTAGCGGCGTTAAAGAATTTTATAGTCATGAATTTATCGTTAATAAGCATGTATTAATCCCACGTACGGATACGGAGTTATTAGTTGATGTTGTAGTAGAATTAGCAGTGTCACCCCGTGGCTTGACCACGGGGTCCAGAAAATCTTCCATAAAAAGACTGGATTCCGTGGTCAAGCCACGGAATGACAAACTCTTCAGCATTCTAGAACTCGGTACGGGTAGCGGTTGTATTGCTATCACCTTATTACTTGAACTTCCAAACAGTGCGGCAATTGCAACGGATATAAGCCTTGATGCCTTAGACATTGCTAAAAATAATGCTCTAAAACATAAAATAGATGACCGAATAAAAATAATTCATAGCGACTGGTTTGAAAATATAGAAGAACAGAAATTTGACTTTATTGTTAGCAATCCGCCTTATATTTCACAAGCAGAAACCGCCGATATGGCAGTTGAGACAATCAAGCATGAACCGCACCTTGCGTTATTTGCCGATCAAGAAGGGTTACAAGCTTATTATGCAATCGCTCGAGAATCTAAAAGATTTTTAAAGCCGAGCGGTAAGTTAATAATAGAAATCGGCTATCTTCAAGCAGAAAAGGTAAGCAAAATTTTTAATGACTATGGTTATATTATCGAGCATATTTATAAGGATTTACAAGGTTACTCACGGGTACTTGTAATATCTTGTATCTCTTTAAATCGCTCATATGCAAGGCGTATCGGTAAAAGCCTATCCTCCTTACAACAAAATTTACTAAAAAATGAATTACCGAATTATCTATTTTCTCTGGAAAAAATAAAATCCGAGAAACGTAAGATATCCCTGGAAATAGGCTTTGGTATGGGGGAGCATTTTATCCATCAGGCTAAAACTAATCCGGAGATGCTTTTTATCGGCGTAGAAGTATATTTAAACGGCGTAGCAAATGTTTTAAAGCTAGCTCAAGAGCAGAATGTGACAAATTTTTTACTTTGGTCAAATAATTTAGATTTTATATTATACAAATTACCTAATAAAATATTAGATGGAATCTATATTTTATTTCCCGATCCGTGGTCGAAAAATAAACAAAAAAAGAAACGTATTTTGAATCAGGAGCGGCTAAATATTTTACAAAGTAAATTAAAAACTAACGGCAGCTTTATATTTGCTTCCGATATTGAGGATTATTTTAATGAAACACTTAAGCTAATTCAGCAAAATCCTAATTTTCAAATTGTAAATAATAATGATTATTATCAACCTCACGATAATTATATAATTACCAAATATCACCAAAAAGCTATTAATGAAGGTAGAGCCGCAAAATTTATAAGAGCTATAGTCAAATGATTTTCTTTGCTATATGCAAGGCGTTATTCTTATAAATCTGTTCTACTACCCCGTCAAGCCCCATTAAAAAAGTATAGACTTTCAAATTTGGAAATTTTTCGTTAATTATTTCTCTTGCCTTATTTAAAATTTCTGCATGTGCTACTGTTTCTTTTTCAGGGGTTTCAAGATATTCTTCACCGATAAGAAGCTTATAAGCTCCGCATTCACGGTGATCAAGAAAAATAATTTGTTTAATATTATGTAATTTTTGTAAAATCTCAATAACATCTTCAATTGTTTTACCCCAATAAGGATATTGATTATTGACTAAAGCAAGGGAAGAACCCGGAAGCGATACTTCATCATAGTCATCTAGCAAATTTAATTTGTTCATAAAATCAACGGTCTCATCCCTTAACCGAAAGTCAACACAAGAAATAAGCAGGGTAGAAGCTTTATTAAGCACCTTAAGATGCTCGTTACTTACTTTTACTTTTAAAACTTTTTTGCCGGCGATAGCATCTTTATTATTGGCATAAAGATTGAAATTAGATAACATAATTAACCCTAAATTATATATTTTACAGCATAACCTCCATTTAAAAATATTTACTACACGCCTTAAAATAAGAATAACCGGTTATAATTGTTAAAAAAGCAGCAACCCATAAAATTATTTCTCCTAATAAATCTAAGTAAGCAATACCGGAGCCTTTTGAACCCAGTATTAATATCGACAAAGCAAACATCTGCAAAAATGTTTTCACCTTAGCAAGCCTTGATACCGGAACACTTACTTTAACTAAGGCTAAAAACTCCCGTAAACCGCTAACTAAAAATTCCCTAGCTAAAATTAGTAAGCAAGGTATTTCCCCTACCATATCTTTTTTTAATAACATTATAATAACGCAGCCGACTAATATTTTGTCTGCTACTGGATCGAACATCCTACCGAAATTTGAAACCAAATTAAATTTCCTAGCTATATATCCGTCAAAAAAATCGGTAATACTGGCTAAAATAAATAATACTGCCCCAAGCCTATGAGCAAAGGGATGCTCTAGATAAAAAGTCATTACAATAACCGGAATGACGGTAATTCTAGCTATCGTCAGATAATTCGGTAAATTTTCATCAATTTTCATTAATTAATAATTTTTATTTTTCATAAAAATATGTCCTTCTTGTTAAGGCTTTGGCATCGTTGCGTGGCTCATAGTTATCGTATTATGGTATTATAAGTACGGTGTCATACCGTGGCTTGACCACGGTATCCAGAAAAAGCCTTAATAAAAAGACTGGATGCCGTGATCAAGTCACGGCATGACAAAAACTGGATGGCTACGATGCTAAGGGGCACCTCGTCATGACGCTTAACTACTTATCCAGCCTATTAATATAATATTGCTGAATTATAGATAAAATATTATTCCAAGACCAATAAATTAATAGTCCTGCCGGAAAGCTGCTAAACATTACTAGAAAAATTAACGGCATAAACTTCATTACTTGAGCTTGAACGGGATCAGCCGGCTCAGGACTCATTCTTTGCTGCAAGAACATAGTTATAGCCATCAAAATAGGCCACGCTCCAATCATTAGGAAGCTAGGGGGGGAGAACGGTATTAAACCGAATAAATTAAAAATCGTGGTAGGGTCAGGGGCTGATAAATCCTTAATCCAACCGTAAAACGGTGCTTGCCGCATTTCGATAGTTACATATAATACTTTATATATCGAGAAAAATACCGGTATTTGCACAAGTATAGGTAAACATCCGGCTACCGGATTTACTTTTTCTTTTTTATATAATGCCATAATTTCTTGATTTAAGCGGACTTTATCCTCACTATATAAACCTTTTATACGTTCAATCTCCGGCTGTAAATTCTTCATTTTCTTCATTGAACGATATGATTTATTAGCCAAAGTAAACATTAACAGCTTAATAAGCACCGTCACGATTAATATACTAATACCGAAATTACCTACATAGCGGTAGAAAAAATTCATCGCATAGAAAACCGGTTTAGTGATAATATAAAACCAACCGAAATCAATAGCTCTATCAAAAAGTTTGATGTTATATTGCTTTTCATATTTATCAAGTAAATCAACTTTTTTTGCACCGGCAAAAAGTTTTTGAGCAATAGTAAAATTTTGTCCGGGCTGTACAATTTGCACGGGTGAAATAAAGTCTACCTGGAATCTCTCCACTTCTTGCTTGGCGGCATAATTAAAGTTAGAACTATATTGACTTATTTTATCCGGAATTAAAGAAGCAAGCCAATATTTATCGGTAATACCTATCCAGTCAACAATCGAGGTAGCAAATTTTTCGCTCTTCTTATCTTTAATAGTATCGTAAGAATATTCTTCAAGATTTCCGTTAATACAACCGATTGGACCTTGGTGTAATATATTAACGGCTTTTTCGGACGAAATATATTTACGGTTAATTAAGCCGTAAGATTGAACGGGAATATCCTTGTCACTGTTATTAACTATAGTTTGTTCTATATTAAATAAATAATTATCATCTAAGCTAATAGTAACTAAAAATTTAACATCATCCTCATTTACCCAAAATAAATTAATCGGGTTTGTTGGAGTAAGTAGATTACTATCGCTATGCCAAATAGTTTCGCTATTAGGCAAATCTACGGTTGATAAGTTACTCACCCAACCCATTTCAGCAAAGTAAGCATTTTCCGTGTTAGCAGGCGAAAATAGCACTACGTCAGGGCTATCTTTTGATAAATCTTGCTTGTATTTACGCAAAATTAAATCATCAAACCGAAGCCCTTTTAATGAAATAGAACCGATAAGCGAACTTGATTCTATTGTAATACGCTGCTCGGAATTTACCTCTTCAGCTTTAGACTCCGACTTTATTAAGCTTACTTGTTGTTTCTTTAAATTCTCTACTTTTTTGGTATATGCTTCTTGTTGCCTAAGCTTTTTTGCTTGCGGTGCCGTATAAAAATACTGCCAGCCGAAAATAATACTTAAGGACAATACAACCGCCGCTATAAGATTAATTATATTATGATTCATTATAAAGTCTTAATTTTTCAATATTTTAATAACATTGAGTTTTATAGGATTTATATAAAATAATCAAGTTTAAAGATTGTAGAGATATCATTTCTAGCTGCAACGGCACTGTTGTGTGGCTCGGTCTTCCCTTCGTCATTGCGAGGAGGTACGTAGTACCGACGTGGCAATCTAGGAAAAAATGACAAAAAGTGCTATGAAATTTATTATTTTCTGGATTGCCACGCTCCTTTCAGTCGCTCGCAATGACGTTTAGGGTATTCATGCAACAATGCTGGCTTGACCACGGCATGACACCGTACGCTTTGCAAAAATTCGAGCCATGCAACAACACCTATCTTACTATACTTATATTTTGGAATATTGTTAATTTAAATTCCGGTAATACAGAAATTAAATGTTCAAAAATATTACCCTGTACATTTTCATACCCGACCATACCTATCTCTTTAACAAAAATATATATCTCTATCGGTAAACCGTTAATTGTCGGAGCAAGCTGCCTTACTAAAAAAGTAAAACCTTCTTGATATACGGCAGGGTTATTTTTCAAATATTCTTGTATATATAATTTAAATAGTTTGAGATTAGTTAAGTCTTTATTTTCATTATCAAGATTAATATTATTAATTATGTTTTTTGAAAGATAAGGCGATTTTTTTAATTCTTTTAAAAAAGTAGCATCACAAAAATTAATAGTTGCCATATTAATATTAAGGATTCTTTGAACCCTCCTGGCACCCGCTTCACTGATTCCGCGGTAGTTCGTCACATTAGTATTTACGATATTATAAGTGGGAATCGTCGAGATAGATTGGTCAAAATTTCTGATACTTACCACGGAAATAGTAATTTTTTCAACAGTTCCTTCAACATCACCGACACGTATCCAGTCACCGATACTAATTATACCTTGACTAGTTAATTGTAGACTAGCGAGTAACCCTAAAACAGTATCTTTAAAGACAAATGTTAATAAAGCCGCCGCTGCACCTAAGCTTGTTAAAAACGTACCGAGAGAAATATTTAAAAGATAAGAAATAGTTACGATAATCGCTATAGCTATTACCATAATTTTTAATATTTGGAAATATAAGCTAAGTGGAGCGTTTTTAGAAACAATTTTAATTTTATGTTGATAAAGATCGGCAGTAGCATCAGTAATAGATAATAATAACATTGTTAAAGATATACTAGTATATAAGATTACTATGGTATCTTTAATACTGGTTAATGCGTGCGAACCAAAAGTAGTCGGCTTGAAAATATTACCCCAAAATATAAAATAAATTCCAAGTAAACTATGTAATAAATAGCGAAATATGGAATGTTTGCTTAATATTTTTTCATAATCATCATAATGATGTTTGGCCATGTAATTTTTAATAGGGGTAAAAATTAATTTTTGAATAAATAAAACTAAGGGAATAAGAGACAATAACATAATAATCAACATTATAATTTCAGCACTAAGTCTATTATATAAATCTATTAGATATTGCATATTTCCCCCGTTATTATTATGGTTATATATTTGGCGAACTTGAATGGCGTTGTCGTATGGCTCTAGAATTTGCCATATTATGGTTATTACAAGTACGGTGTCATACCGTGGCTTGACCACGGTATCCAGAAAAAAACCTTAATAAAAAGACTGGATGCCGTGATCAAGTCACGGCATGACACCGAGTGCTTTGTTTGCAAAAATTTGATTCACGCAACAACGCCTAGTTTAAACTAGAATAACACCGAACCATTTACAAAAAATACATTTTGACTAAAAATTTTATACTTATCAACAAAAATATTCTTTTATATGGTTTTCCCGAATATTGACCCTGTTATTTTTTCTATAGGACCGCTTGCCGTTTCTTGGTATTCACTTTCTTATGTTACGGGTATTTTGCTCGGTTGGTGGTATGCGAGTAAAATTATAGAAAAATTTAACCCTTCAATTACCAAAAAGAATTTGGAGGATTTTATTAGCTGGGCTATTATCGGCATAATAGTAGGGGGGCGTCTCGGTTATGTTTTATTATATAATCCACATAAATATTTAACAAACCCAATCGAGATTTTAAAAACCTATGAAGGCGGGATGTCCTTTCATGGCGGTACTATCGGGCTACTTATTGCTGCTTATTTTTTCTGTAAAAAGCATCATGTTAGATTTCTAAGCCTGACGGATATTTTAGCAACCGTTGCACCGATTGGGATATTTTTCGGTAGAATAGCCAATTTTATCAACGGCGAATTATACGGTCGTGTAACTAGCTCTTCTTTGGGAGTGATTTTTCCGAATAGTGATTTACAACTGCGTCATCCTAGCCAATTATATGAATCCCTTTTTGAAGGTTTGTTATTATTTCTTATTTTAGCATGCTTGGTATTTAAGTATAAGACTATTAAACGACTCGGTTTAAATTCCGGAATATTTTTAGTATTTTACTCTATTTTCCGAATAATTATCGAAACTTTTCGGGAACCTGATATACAAATCGGTTTTATTCTTGATACTCTAACGATGGGTCAAATTTTATCATTACCTATGCTGTTATTGGGTATATACTTAATTACACTGAAAATAACTTGCAAAACTTAAGTTTACTGTATATACTTGTTTATACAATAAACTACTAAATAATCATTATGCAGACTCAAATTCAAAAATGGGGCAATAGTTTAGGAATTAGAATCCCTAAATATTTAACTGGAAAGCTACATTTAAAACAAGGTACATTTGTTAATTTAGAAATAACTGGCAATCATTTAATTATTAGTGCTGAAATATCAGAATTAGATACATTACTAAATAATATTACCGATTCTAATCGTCATCATGCAGTATTAAATGACGATGATATTGTAGGCAATGAATTATGGTAACATATGTACCTGAAAGGGGAGATGTAGTATGGCTTGATTTTGAACCGCAAAAAGGCAGAGAGATTCAAAAGACACGGCCAGCTGTAGTTCTCAGCCCCTACAAATATAATCTTAAAAGTGGTCTTGCTTTATTTGCACCTATTACTAGCCAGATTAAAGGTTACCCATTTGAAGTAAAAATAGGTTTTGAGCAGATAAACGGAGCAGTATTATGCGATCAAGTTCGATCTATGGATTGGAAAGCACGCAAGGCGAATAAATTTCTGATATTAGATAAAACAGTTATAGACGAGATACTGTCTAAATTGAAATTATTGTTAAGTTAAAGCACAATGTCAGTTGAGTGGAAAATAAGACAACTTATTAAAGAAAGCGGTTATGTTAGCTGCGATCAATTAATGCGTGAGGTGCTTTCCTTAAACCCTTCTTCTTATTATCAACATAAGGATATTTTGGGCATTGAGGGAGATTTTATAACTGCTCCTGAAATTTCGCAGCTATTCGGTGAAATTATCGGCTTATGGTGTATAAAAGAATGGCAGAAAATTGGTTGCCCTTCAAGAATTAATCTAATTGAACTCGGTCCCGGTAGAGGACTGTTAATGCGTGATTTACTTCGTACTGCAAAATTAGTGCCGGAATTTTATCAAGCTCTGACGATAGAATTAATTGAAATTAACCCCAATTTTATTACCTGTCAGCAAACAAATTTACAAGATATTAATTTACCGATTAATCATCATACAACTATAAAAGACATAGTAAAAACCCCTTCTATAATCATAGCTAATGAATTCTTTGATACCATGCCGGTAAAACAATATATAAAAGTTAAAGAATTATGGTATGAGTCGGTACTTGTTATAGAACCGATAGATAATAAAATTAAATTTGATAAAATAGCCGTTAATAAAAATTTACAAGGTCATTTATTACAAACCCACTTAGAAGCAAATGACGGAGCAATAATAGAAGAATCTTATGAATCTATAAAAATTATGCAATTTATTAGCAATCACCTAAAAAAATTCAGCGGTAGCTGCTTAGTTATAGATTACGGTTATGATATAAATCCGAGTCGCAGAACTAGATACCAATATAACGCAACTATTCAAGCTATAAAAAATCATAAATATTATCCGCTTCTTGAGAGTTTAGGGTCAGCTGATCTTTCGGCACATGTTGATTTTTACGCCTTAAAAGCCGTAGCAAAAAATACCGGTTTAAATATATCTGAAACAATGTCACAACGGGATTTCCTAACTCAAAACGGTATTTTATTGCGTAGTAAAATATTGCAGGATAAAATCGCTCCTGCTCAAGCGGCAATAATAAAGCGGCAAGTGGATAGATTAATTTCGCCAAGCCAAATGGGCACATTATTTAAAGTGCTGCAGGTTAGCAGCAGTGATACAGGATAAAATTATGATTATACTCGGTATCGATCCGGCACTTACTAACCTCGGCTGGGGAGTGGTTCGTAAAGAAACGACAAAGCTAACATATATAAATAGCGGCGTGATAAAAACAAATAGCAAAGATGCCCTGCACATAAGACTTGCTTTTATTACCGCTTGTTTAGAAAAAGTAATATTAGAACATAAACCAAACGCCGTAGCCCTTGAAGAAACTTTTGTTAATATGAATAATTTAACCTCTTTAAAACTCGGCTATGCAAGGGGTGCTATTATGGCACTTATCGGCAAACATAATATTGATTTTCGAGAATTTAAACCTAATACGGTAAAAAAAACGGTAACGGGTTACGGGCATGCCGAAAAACATCAAATTCTACATATGATTAAACTCCTTTTGCCCGGCACTTCTTTAATTACTAGTGCCGATGAAGCCGATGCGGTGGCAATTGCCTATACTGCCCTTGTAATAAGAATTTAGGCTATAAAATGACCGAGGAAAATAAATTTTCTAACCCTACAATAATCTTAGTCTGTCCTCAGATGGGGGAAAATATCGGAGCTACTGCTAGAGCAATGAAAAATTTTGCTTTAGACGAGCTAAGAATAGTTAACCCACGAGACGGCTGGCCGAATGAGCAAGCGAGAAGCACTGCCGTCGGTGCGGTTAATGTTATAGATAATGCAAAAATTTATGATACTTTAGAAGAAAGCATTAAAGATATTGAGTATCTCTACGCTACAACTTGTACAAAACGCACCATGAACAAAGATTATGTATTTTCACAAGATTTATCGTTAGGTTATCCGTTAGGGCAAAAAGCAGGAATAATGTTTGGACGAGAAAATAACGGACTGAGTAACGAGGAGGTTTCGCTTGCTCATAAAATTATTACTATTAATACAAGTGAGTTTAGCTCTTTAAATATTGCCCAGGCTGTAATCATTATATGCTATGAGTTATTTCGTAATAAGCCTCATGACGGCAATATATCTATTTGTAATACCCAAAAACTTGCAACTAGAGGAGAAGTTAATTATTTCTTAGAACATTTATTTAATCAGCTAGATAAGAAAAACTTTTTTAAAGTGCCGGAAAAAACCTTGATGATGAAACAAAATATTACTAATATTTTCACTCGTATAGATAAATTATCCGGCACAGAAGTTCAAACGCTACGCGGTATTATAAAAGCTTTAGGTTTTTAAAGGTAAGTTAGCTATTCTGCTTATTTAACTTTACTTGAAAAATCTCATTTATTTTTTTGCGAACTTTATCTATTAGTACTTCATAATCTTTTTCCGGATTAACTAAAATTCTCTGATTCCAGATACTACAATATAGTTCATCGTCATTATCTACTTTTTTAATATAATCTACTAATGCATCTTGTGTAGGAAAGTCTCCACCGAAGACAACGGCTTTACTATTTATATCTTCTAAAACACTTCTATCTGCGTTATATATCGGTATAGAGCCTGCGAACCAAGCTTGAAAAGGTTTTTCCGTAATATATCCTGGATAATATTGATTTTCATAAGCTATAGTGAATTTACATTGTGATAACCAATCTTCTGTTTTATTTTGTTCAAATGACACTCTTTCTCCTATATTATTTAAAAGTTTTCCTCCGCTTAAAACTTTTTTATATAAAGATAGCCTATGAAATAACTTAGCACGCTCTCTCGCTCCATCAAATGTAGGAAGCCATTCGCCGTCATTACTAGCTAAAAAACATGCAAAATATTTTTTTTCTGAAGGATTGCATTTTTTTCCTTCTCTTTCATAATCATGCCGCATTCTCTCTTTATGTCGATGATAAGAAAAAGGAAATCTGATATAATTAGGTTGATCTATATAATCAAACCCTAATACTAAATCTTGATTTTTTAACTGCTCTTTTACACTTCCTGTATATATTTCGGCAACATAATATATTTTAATTACTTTAGGGTCTTTTGTAATCGGTTCTCTACTTAAGCAACCGTTTAGCAATACATCTTCATTCTTATCTACAAATTTCAAATTATAATTTTCTTCAAGTATTTTTGTTAAAAATGGATTGGCATCATTTTGATTTTCTGCATCAAAGTTTATTGCTTTTACCCTTAAAGTTGGCTTATTATTTTTATTGGGTTTATATTTATAAAGCCCTAATCCGGTTGTAATAACGGTTATTAAAATAATTAGATAAAAAAGGTAGCGTTTCATAAATTTAATCCGAATAAAGGGTTACCTATAGGCTTCGATTTTGAATAAGTCTAGTCAATTCAAGTAATTTCTTTACTTTTTCTTCAGGACTATTCACTATTATTAATTTATTTGGGTCTGTTTTTTTATCAAAAAAATATTTATTTTTTTGATCTGTAATAATCCAATCCGAGTTCTGGATAAGGTAATTATGTTCTGAGCTTTTTATATGGTTGTTATCAACGTACTCATACACAACTAATATGTTATTAAAATGCTTTTTTAAAGCAAAAATATTCTTACATATAGTTTTATCCAGACATTGGATAATAAATAAAGAATTTTGTAAAAATTCCTTATACCTAGCTTCAAAATCAGCTATTGAAAAATATTTATAATAAAGTAATTCTAGTAATGTGTGATCAGTATTAAGGAATAATGCGTTCCTTTTCACAGTATTTTTAGCAATGTTTGAAAAAGATACAGTGTTAAAGTTGATAAAAAAAGTTTTATAATTATTTTCAATAAATTTTAAAATTTTTTCTCTGTTATCTTTCCCTTTACTTAAATTATCAATGCTAGTACTGGAAAGGATAAAGCATAAGCCTTTAATATTTCTTTTAGTTATTTCAATTTCTGCTTGTTTTTGCAAAAATTTCTTATAATTATTTTGTAATATATTCGATTGCCAACCCAAGTTTATATTTGGCTTAAGAAGATAACTAGAATAGAAATATGGCCATAATCCTAATTCAAAATTAGCAATCATATAATTAAATAATTTCTTTTTTGTGGCCTCTAATGTTGTCGGATGTTCCCATAATAGAAAAGCTTTCTTATTAAATATCCAAGTTTTAGATTCTTTTTTATATTTATAGCAAAATAACGTGTCTTCCCCAGCATATGTTAGATATTCTGGATATTTTCCAATTTTTAATGCTATATCTTTTCTATATACTAAACAAGCACCGTAAGGCTCTACTCGAAATTCAAAATGCTTAACCGGCGATAAATAAACGGACCAAGTATATTTATGTTTAGGATAGTGTACACCACTTACTAAATCTAAATCTTTGTATTTATAAAATGGTCCTATAGTATTAGCAGCATAGTTTTTATTTAAATAAGTTCCTGCATCAACATTCATTAATAAATTATTTCGAGAATGATCTATTGCCATATTTCTTTGATGACCGATGTTTTGTTCTGATGAGAATAATAACAAAATATCTAACTTAGATGATTCTTTATATAAATTTATTTTTTTTACTGTTTGATCTGAAGAACCTCCATCGACAATAATAACTTGATCTGGCTTTAAACTTTGTTCTTCAATAGATTTTAATACTTCGATAATATTATCTTCTTCGTTTAGCACTGGAGTAATAATAGTGTATTTTGGAAATTGATCATTGACTGAATAATCTTTATCTATAATATGTATTTTTAGATCATTTGAATAAAGTGAGATATGCTTATAGATATTGGGATAAGTATAGGTAAGTATTTTAAGTATCTTTCTAATAAATGTATGAGCGTATTTTGCATATCGATAAAAAATATAATAACAGTGTACAAGTAATACTTTTAAATATTTCGGTAATATTTTTTTTAGTATAATTTTTAAATTTTGTATCTGCATTTATTGTTACGTATTTAATTTATACTTTCATTAGTACTTAACTCTTTTGTTAAAATTTCCATTATATAAACAGCAGCTTTACCGTCCCCATAGGGATTATGAGTTTCTGACATTGTCTTATAATAATCGTGATTATCTAACAATTTTGTTGTTTCATTCAAAATATTTTCTATATTCGTCCCGACTAATTTAGCAGTACCCGCCGTCACCCCTTCCATCCTTTCGGTTACATCACGAGTAACCAAAAGCGGTTTGCCGAGAGTCGGAGCTTCTTCTTGCAAACCACCAGAATCGGTAATAATGATATAGGCTTTCTCCATTAACCAGATCATAAAAGAATAGTCAAGAGGATAAATAAGAAAAATATTTTTGATATTAGCAAGTCTATTATTGACTATATTCTCCACATTGGGATTAGGATGTACCGGATAAACAAATTGTACATCTTGGTATTTTGTCGCTAATAATTCTAAGGCAACACAAATATTTTCTAGCGGCTTCCCAAAACTTTCCCTTCTATGCATAGTAATAAGGATAATTCTTTTGCTAAAATCTAAAAACCTAAAATAATCATAATATTTTTCTTCGCCGCTATTTTTAATTAAGCCTAAACCCAGTAGTAAAGCGTCTATTATGGTATTACCGGTAACATATATATTATTTGCAATATTTTCTTTTTTTAAATTAAATTTAGAGCTCTCAGTCGGCACAAAATGATATTCTGCCATATCGGCGGTAAGGGTTCTATACATTTCTTCAGGATAAGGGGAAAATTTATCACCGCTTCTAAGACCCGCTTCAATATGAGCAACCGGCACTTTATGATAAAAAGCCGAAAGTGCTCCGATAAATGCCGTAGTAGTGTCACCTTGCACTAGAATTAAATCCGGTTTTACTTCTGTAATTACTGATTTGAGTTTATTTATAGCATTACTAGTTAAGTCAGATAAATCTTGATTAGGTAGCATTAAATTGAGATCGTAATTGGGGATAATTTTAAAAAAATTTAAAACTTGATCAAGCATTTCACGATGTTGAGCAGTTACGCAAACTATAGTTTCAAAATTTTTATCTTCCTGAGATTTTTTAATCAACGGTGCCATTTTTATAGCTTCCGGTCTAGTCCCAAAGATGAAAAGTAGTTTTTTTGTCATCTTTAATTTACCACCTTACTAACGCACTTCCCCAGGTTAAGCCGGCACCGATGGCAGTAAAAAGAATAATATCACCCTTTTTTAAGCTTCCCGAAGCTTTTAGCTCGCTTAGAGCTAAAGGGATAGAGGCGGCTGAGCAATTAGCATGATTTTTCACTGTTTTTACTATCTTGTTTTGTTCTAAATTTAAGACTTCAGCAAGTTTATCGATGATTCTAACATTTGCTTGATGAGGAACAAAATAATCAATATCACTCACCGTAAGATTATTGTCATTTAATATTGCCTCTACCGATTGCCCCATTTTCTCAATTGCATGGCGAAATAATGCTTGCCCCTGCATAACGATTTTACCGCTATTGCCGTTCATACTTACGCCGCCGTCCGTATAAAGCATTTCGGCATAGCTACCGTTTGAGTAAATTTTACTATCTATTATACCGGAGCTATCCTCACTATGCTGTAATATCACGCTCCCTGCTCCGTCGCCGAATAAAACACAAGTTGATCTATCTTGGAAATCAAGCAAAGAGGTCATTTTTTCGGCTCCTATAAGCAAGATGGTCTTATATTTACCTGAAGCAATAAGAGAATTTGCTACCTGCAACCCGTACACAAAGCCGGCACATACCGCTTGTAAATCAAAAGAAGGTATATTATTCGTAAAACCTAGATACCCCTGCAATTTAGTAGCCACGGACGGAAAACTATTATCGGGAGTAGTGGTGCATGTAATAATCAAATCTATATCGGACACTGCTATATTAGCGTCTGATATAGCATTTTCGGTTGCTTTTAGAGCAAGGTGGGAGGTATATTCATCACTCGCCGCAATATGACGCTGCGATATACCCGTCCTTGTCTTAATCCATTCGTCGTTAGTGTCTACATACTTTGCAAGCTCGTCGTTACTAACTACTCGCTCCGGTAAATATCCGCCGCAACCGATAATTTTACAGGTCATAATAATAAGCTTTATGCTACTTCTTCGTCGTCGACTTCTTTTTTCTTCACGACAACTTGACGCCCGTTATATGTACCGTCAATTGTGGATATATGGTGAGGAAGCTTATATTCTCCGGTTTGGGAATCGACTATTACGTTAACTTTACCGACCGCTAAGTGAGAACGACGCATATTACGCCTTGATTTAGATGTTTTTTTCTTTGGAACTGCCATATTAGCCTATCTTTAATAAATCTATAATATGTAAAAAAAAGTATTTGTCAAATTAGCAGAGCAGTATATTATAATTCAGTAATAAAATCTAGGTATTTCAAATTAAATTTATGAAATCTTTTATAATTCATGCTTTCGGTATATTGATTTTCCTACTACTTAGTGGTTGCCAGACCATTGAAACCAGAGGTCAATTTATAGACAATACTTTACTTTCCCGGCTAGAAACTCAAAAACTTAATAAATCTGAAGTAACGGAATTAATCGGCAGTCCGACGATTATACCCGATTATTCTCCAAATAGTTGGTATTATATCGAGAGAACTATGTCGAAGCGGGCTTGGTTTACTCCAAAAGTCGAGCAGCAAAGAATAGTAAAAGTTACGTTTGATACTCGTAATTTAGTACAAGAAGTTATAGTAATTAACGATTCTCATAAGGAAGATATCGAAGTGATTCGAGAATATACTAAAACATACGGTACGGAACTTAACGGGCTGCAAAAATTTGTTAAAAATTTCGGCAGGTTTAATGCAACTACTAAGAGCAGCAAGAAAAAGAAATAAAAGTTGTTGTTTGCTAAGAAATTGTTAAGGTCATTGCGATCCTAAATGAGTGTTGTTGCAGGACTCGAATTTTTGCAAAGCGTACGGTCTCATGCCGTAACTTGGTACTGCGTTGTACGAATGTTAAAGAAAAGGCTGTGTCATGCCGTGACTTGATCACGGCATCCAGTCTTTTTATTAGGTTTTTTCTGGATACCGTGGTCAAGCCACGGTATGACACCATACTTGTAATAACCATAATACGGTAAATTATGAACCATGCAACAACGCCTTCCATCAGGGTAGGATTTTTATAGTTTTTTAGCTTCTAATAATAAGAATATATTAGATTTTTTTATAATATTTAGTTCTTTATCCGTAAAAGCCTGTAAGGCGATTTCGTCTAGAAATAGGTCACATTTTCTAACATCGGTAAAACCCACTTGTTCCATTAATTGCTTTATGGTCTCAAAATTCCTTTGGTAGGAGGTTACAGTACAATTTTCTATAATTTCTATTTGTATAGGGCAACCGTCAATATATTTATTATCCTTAGTTAAAGGTTTTGTAGGAAGTTTTAGTATATTAAAGACTTCCGGATAAAATGAAGCACCTAAAATATCTAACGTACATATTACAATTTTCCCACCTTTTTTTAAGCATTTGTAACAATTTTCAATAAATGTTTTTAATTTATCAAGAGTTTCTATATATAATATTACAAACACATTATAAACAATATCATACTTATTCTGTCCTAAAACTATAGAGCTGTTAGCATCAGAAAAATCCATAATGTAATATTCTATATCGTTATTTTTTACAGTTTCTATACATAATTGTATTTGATGTGCAGAAATATCACATCCGACTAACTTTGACGGGGTATGCTTAGAAAGAATTTCTAGATATCTACCGAATCCACAACCTACTTCTAATACGGTTTTACCTTTTATATTTCCTATAAGATTTATAATATGAGGATTAATAATATAATTGTTATTTCTTAACTCGGTAGTTTTCTTATAAGCATTATTAATAGCTTTTAATTGCCAATTTTTCATTATAATTATCCTTCATGGTGTGCGGTGTAGGTAATTTGGATTTTAACTAAATATAGAATTAATAATAGCATTATCAAAATATTGTCCGTTAGAGTGCTTTTTTAGTAATTCTTCATTAAGAAAATCTTCTATTGAATCTACGTGTGGTAAGAGTCTATTATTAATAGGAATATTTTCTTTTAAATTATTAATCAACGTTTGTATTACTAGCTTTTGTATTTTAGGATGTAGCATGTATTCTTTAGGTTCTTCTTTAGGCTCTAATATATATTCCTTAATTAATTGAGATGCTGCTTGAATAATCCCCCCAAATAATAACCCACGAGTAAGTTGGATATTTTTAGCAGGTACAGATTGACCGGAATTATCAAAATTTACCGGATATCCGCCTTTTAATATTTTGATAAAACCGCCTTTTATTGGATATGTGATATCTTCTAATGCATTTAAGCTCTTATAAGCAAAATCCTTGCGGATAGCTTTCAATAAAGAGTTAAATTCTACGTCTTGTGATGAGCAACTTATTAGGTATTTAATACCGTATAATTTATGTAAATCGAGAGATACGGTAATATCTGTACCTGTACAGCCAAAAATATAATCTGCTTCTTGAAATAATAGTTGTATATTACCGGTAACTTTAAACGAATCTAGGAAGAGCCCTTTTTCTATTTCCTTATCATACACTATCACATTTTGATTAGTTGCTAACAACTCCTGAATAATACTGCTTCCTATTGCCCCAAATCCCACTACTCCATATACAAAATTATTAGAATTTAAAGGTAAAAATTTCTTCAATTTAGCTACAACCGCTTTAGCAATCATTAGCGATTCTATAAATTGTTTTGTACAAGAATATGCAACGTTAATGAGATTAAAAATAATATTATTATTTTTAATCCGGGCAATACCTGATGATGTTTGTTCTACAGTATAAATTTTATGACTATTATTTAAATACTCAGGAATATTTGTTATACATTGACCGCCATCATCAAGAACAATAATATATGGAGTTTCTATATTAGTACTAATTCTATCCCACATATTCTTTATATCATAACTAAAATGATCTTTAAAACAACCAAGTTGTCGTGGAGGGAAGCTAGCATGATATACCACCCCCATTTGAATCATTTGTTCTTTTACTTCAGAACATGTAGAATAAAATTTACCCATCACGTGAATGTTTTTTGGCTTTGCCCCAAGAATGATTAAAGACCGTATTAAATCTACCGTTGTAAATACAAGGTGTTGTACGCAAACAAATGTTACTTTTTCTAAATTAAGGTTTCTATAGTTTTTAATCTTTTCTACTATTGCTTGTAACGTCGGTAAAATATTATACTTATTCATGATATCCTAATACACCCTTTAAAGAAACTAGACGACGCACAAAATATTCTATCATCCGTATAACTATTATTACAACTGAAAAATCTAGGATCATCCTCAGGAATCATAGTACTAGAAGTAATTTGATGTAATTCGTCGTTATGTGAATGAAAATACTCAAATTTTATATTTTCTAAGCCGGTATTTAGTCTGTTTTTTTGATCGAGAATTATATCCATTAAAATATCTAATAAATTTTTAATATTTCTTTGATCTTCTATTATGCTAGGAGGATTGTTACAATGTAAAGAACTATTAGGTATAGTAGGCATACTAAGAGAATAATATACTTTATTACCTGTGGTAAACCTTGCCGGCTGCATTATATTAGGGATGTAATTTCTTAAATTATAATCTTTTATGTATACTTGTTGTATCAGACTTGCCGGTAAATCCGTATCATCTATCGAAGGTTCAAATGCTACACCTATCCCTTGAGTAATTGAAATTAAATGTTTAACAGTATCAGTTATATATGTTCTTGGTTTTAAATTGCGTCTGTTAATTGCCTGCGTAAATAATAACCATAATTTATTATACTCACTAAACTCTTTTAATGATTGTAATTGCTCCCAGCATTTATTAACCAAGTACTTATAAAATTCAGTATATGCTATGTTGTCTTGGTTCTCAAACCATTTATTTGAAAATACTAAAATGGTAGTATGCCAGGCATTTTTTTTATTGCTATTATTAATATTACAAAATATTGACCAGTGTTGATTATCAACTTCCTTATGTACATGATCATTCATATTAAGCTTTTTGCAAACTCTACGATTACTTATTATATTAGAAACACTTGGGAGCATAAATACAGAACGTGCTCCTGCCGATACATTCCAAATAGATTGATGTAATATAGGCGTTTGAGTTAATGAATTCATTAACTCAAACAAACTGAATAATTCACCTGCCTTTAAAAAGTTAAGCGGTATTATTCTCTGTTCTTCCTTAATAAATACTTCGCTAGAATTATTGATGATACACGCTAGGGGAAGATGAGCATATGCTAAACTTTGTCGTAAAGATTCAGGTACTCTTTCATCTTTTATAGAAATCGTTTTTCCATTCAAAGTGGGAAGATAAAATTCTCCATCTTTAATAATAGGTAGTCCATAGGCGTATTTTATCTTAAATATAGAACATTTTTTATAGGTATTTATATGATCACATTTTTTAGCCAATTCCGGATTAACTGTATACATATCGTCCCTAACATCAGACCATTCTACTTCTTCAAGATTCAATTTAATGTTCTTATTGGACATATAATATCATTCATAATCATTGTTATTACCCTAAGGTTTTACATATATTACTTATCCGAGGCAATGAGCCATGCAACAAACCCAGCCACGAAGTGGCTGTGTGACCTCCAGGATACCCCAAACGTCATTGCGAGCGACTAAAAGGAGCGTGGCAATCTAGAAAATAATACTCATACTGAATTTATTTCAGGACCTCTTGAGGTAGATGCTAAAACAAGTTCAGCATGATAAAGACTAGATTGCCACGTCGGCACTACGTCCCTCCTCGCAATGACGAGGTAAAATCGAGCCATACAACAACGCCAGCAATGGTGCAAAATTATAGTGCAAAGCCGTATGGAAAGCATAGCATTTTTTCTTATTTTATTCAGTTTAAGGTAAGATTTTAGAAAATCTTATACTTGCTGCTTATACTTGCTGGGGTTAATATTCTCAAATCTAATTATTACTACCTAAAATAACCTCCTATTTTTCATACTGATTTTTTGCCTTATCTATCCTATTAATGTTGCCTATTTTCCTTTCTAGCGACACTATCTGGTTTTTAGAAACTCTCTATCATTGCAAAATATATGCTTTAGATTCCTTACGTGGCTACCCAAACCGTCATGGCGAGGCGTCTCTTGACGCTGTAGCCATCCAGTTTTTGTCATGCTGACCTCGTTTCAGCATCTTTTTAGTAGATACTGAAATAAATTCAGGATGATTATTATTTTTCTGGATTGCCACGCTCCTTTCAGTCGCTCGCAATGACGTTTGGGGTGTCTACGCAACAACACCATTAGTGAAAGCGGATATGATATAAAACGTCTTTAAAGGGATCTAACACAAAAACTATTTATTAACGTAAACTAACTAAAAATATTAAATTATTATGAAACTTGACTTTAAAAATATTACGCAGATACTTGGCTTAACAAGTATTTTTAACACTAATAATAATAGTGCTACTAGCCTTAGCATTATTAATAATACTACTACTAGCCTTCAAGCTATTGGTATTAATAGTGGTAGTAAAATGATATTTTTGGAACATAATTCCGACATATTAAATTCTATAGAAGAGATGCTTACCGTCGCAGATAAAAAATATGGAGATGATAATATAGCTGAACTAGACCATCTAGAGCCGGCAGAAGATTTAGCTCCATCCTTGCAAGCACTATTCAGCATTAATAATGGAGTACATAAAGTCGCTAACAAAACTAGTAATCACGATTTTGCCTTAGTATGTGATAATGGAGTACATAAAGTTTTGGTTTGTGATAAACAAGCTCAGCTTTCTACACCGGAAGAATTTATTAATAAAAATTGTTCTATAGCAGACGGTGATACACATTATCCGGCTAATAGTCGTTTTGTATTTTGGGGTTCCAACGGTAACATAAAAGTTACAATTTTAGAAGATAGTAAACTTACTTTCTTGTATAAGGAAGGTAATAATATTATAAAATATATCTGTACTAAATGGGACGAATGGTTCAAGTCGAGTATGCAGCTAGTTGCGAAATATGAAAATTGTAGTTATGCCAATGAACTACAAGATATGCTTTCTAATGGTACTAAGGGATGTGAATCAGGCTATCCAACTCCGGAAGAAATTTTGTTGTTTTCAGATAATAACAACGATGCCGGTAATAAAGATAATAATAGTTTTAATACATGGAAAATAGCCGGTATTGTAGGTGGAGCAACTACATTGTTAGGTGTAGTAGGTGCTTCTATATATAAAATACAATCCAAAAAACACAAAGCGACTGATGCTGAATCACAATCTCGAGGAATATCGGGAGAAGCTGAAGGGTTGATACCCCCCCAGGATTTGCTAAATGCGTTACAAGCCAAAGCAGGACCAGGGGTTACAGTAGTAAAAACTCTTAAAGATGCGAAAGAGCTGATTGAAATGCCGGTACACCAAGAAGCAAGTCCAATCTATGCAAACCTATCGGAAAATTCAGATTTTGAAGATTCAGATTATGAAATTCTATGTATAGGAAATCACGCTGATTATGCAATCAATGATTGATATGTCAACAGTTTTCCGACCAAATTAGACCAAGTAGATATAAACAATCATTGGCTGAATGGATTCTAATGCGGCTATAAAATACAGCAAAAATCTTAATGCTTTTTGCTGTATTTCTATATATTCCAATATTACATACCAATTAAACCGAAAGGCGAATAAAAGGAGTAAACGGACTTTTGAATAGAGTAACGTAAAGCCCTGGAAAGCTGATAGTAATGTGGTGCCGGATATCGGGTTCGAACTGATGACCTACCGCTTACAAGGCGGTTGCTCTACCACTGAGCTAATCCGGCATGAACATCTACAATTTTGTAGAAGGAGGTGACAAAGACTAAAAACCGTCGTTGTAGGGGGAGTGTTGTGTGGTTCGAATTTTTGCAAAGCGTATGGTGTCGTGCCGTGACTTGATCACGGCATCCAGTCTTTTTATTAAGGTTTTTTCTGGATACCGTGGTCAAGCCACGGTATGACACCGTACTTATAATAACCATAATAACGATAATTATGATCCATGCAACAACGCCTACCTGCGAAAGCAATTACGCCTTCTTAGCTTCTTTTTTGCTAGGTTTCGGCGTTTGAGCTTTTGCCTTAATTTCTATTTTTTTCTTAATTGAAGCGGGAAGAGCAATACCGGCTTCTTCGATAAATCTAGCGACACGTTCGGTAGGCTGTGCACCTGTACCTAACCAATATTCTATACGATCTAACTTTAAAACTACACGACTTGCATCTTCTTTTGCAAGCATCGGGTTATAAGTACCGACTTTTTCTAAAAAATTACCGTCACGCGGTGCTGTTACGTTAGCCACCACTACTCTATAATAAGGACGTTTTTTTGCACCACCTCTAGCTAAACGGATTTTTACTGCCATATATACTCTAATAAATACTATTTATTTTATTTTTTCTTCTTTGAAAACAACATGTTTTCTAACTACTTTATCATATTTACGAAAAGAAAGCTTTTCAGTTTGAGTTTTCGGATTACGTTTTTTTACCCAAAAAACTCCAGTACCCGCCGTACTCACCAACTTCACTAAAATATTTTTATTTTTTTTGGCCATTCGCTGAAACCTTACATGTAAAAATTAATTCTAAAAAGAAGCAGAATAAAACTAAATTAGCAAATAGTCAAGTTATGTTTTTATGTAAAATCAAGGCCAACGTACTTCCGGCGGTAGGGACATTAATATCGCCTCAACATTTCCGTCGGTCATTAAGCCGAATTTAGTACCACGATCATATAATAAATTAAATTCCACATATCTACCACGCCTTATAAGCTGGTATTCTTTCTGCTCTAGCGACCAAGGCAAAAACATTTTTTTCCTGACAATTTCAGGATATACCGACAATAAAGCCTTGCCGACATCTTGGGTAAAAGAAAAATCATTATCGAAATTGCCGCTATTTAAATAATCGTAAAATATCCCGCCGATGCCTCTTGCTTCTTTCCGATGCTTTAAATAAAAATATTCATCGCATTGTTTTTTAAACTTAGGATAATAGCCTTTATCGTGCTTATCGCAAACTTCCTTAAAAGCTTGATGAAATTTTGCTGTTTCAGATTTTTCAGGATAAAAAGGTGTTAAATCCCCGCCGCCGCCAAACCAATGATTAGACGTTTCTATATAACGAGTGTTAAAATGCATTGCCGGCACTAAAGGAGATTTAAGATGAGCAACAACAGATATACCTGTAGCAAAAAACTCTCCGCTCTTTTCCGTTCCCGGGATTTGTTCTCGAAATTCTTTTGAGAATTCACCGAAAACAGTAGAAATATTAACCCCTACTTTTTCAAAAACTTCACCCTTCATGACGGACATAACCCCGCCACCGCCGCCGTCTCTTTCCCAAGGCGATTGTACAAATTTAGCAGGCTCTATATTTTTATCCTTTGCATATTCTTGTTCAATTTTTTCAAATTCAGTGCATATTTGATTACGCAAATGTGTGAACCAGTCGCTAGTTAATTTTCTATTTTGTGAGACCATAAACTACTCATAAATGAAGAGGTAAAAATTCTGTCATGCCGTGACTCCGACGGTGTTGTTACCTGATATTCTGCCTAACCACTTTTCTCATCAAATACATAATCATCAAAAATATACTCGCAATAAGCATGATATAAAAAGCAGGGGCATAAAATAATTCCGTTTTTTCGACAAGCCAGCGGGAAATAATCGGCGAAGTCCCGCCGAATATTGCCACGCCGAAATTATAACTAAAAGCTACGCCGGAAAATTTTTGTTCAGGAGTAAATAGCGAGATAACGAATATATAAGCCGTACCCGCTATTGTTCCGGCTAGCATGCCGAGAATCGTCAGAGCGGCAATTTGTTGCCATAATTTTTCTGATGACATAAACAGCATGGTCGGCAAAATTAATATTAAAATAGCGATGCTTGCAAGAACTAGCATCCTAAATTTACCGATAATGTCGGCAGTGCCGCCGGCAAGCGGCATCGCTACCATTGCCACAAAAGAAGAGTAGGCTAAATACGTTAAGGCTAGCGTATTGTCGTAATGCATAACGTTATGGTAGAAAACATTTATATAGGTTTTCACTAAATACATAATGCTACTAGCGATAGCTGCAACACAAATAGTGATAAACATCGATCGCCAGGCGGTTTTAACCACATTTGAAAAAGGAGCTTTTAGAACTTTCTTTTTTTTCTCCAGCATGATAAAAATTGGTGTTTCCGCCACGCGTAAACGTAAATAAAAACCTGCAAGACCCATAAAGCCGCCAAGTAGGAAAGCAAACCGCCAAGCAAAGTCAATATAAGAAAAATATCGCTCAATAATAATGCCGATAAATGTGGCGATTAAAGTACCGGCAATATTAGAGCCGTGGACTAAACCGGCGGTAAATCCGGGGCGTAAATTTTGCCGATGTTCTAAGATAAAGATAGCCGCACCGGTGCCTTCGCCGCTAATGCATAAACCTTGGATAAGGCGCATAATAATTAAGGTTACGGGTGCGTAAACTCCTATACTCTCATAGGAGGGAATTAAGCCCATAATAAAGGTGGGGACTGTCATACCTAGCATCGAGATTATCAGAGCAATACGCCTGCCGTATCTATCGCCGATATAGCCAAAGACTATCCCGCCTATGGGTCTTGTTAAAAAACCGACGGCAAAAACTCCAAGACTTAAGAGAATTTTAACAAATTCCGATTCTTGAGGGAAAAACACATGTCCAATAACCAATGAAAAAACTGAATATACTGTAAAATCGTAATATTCCAGTATATTACCTGAAATAGCAGATAAGAAAATAAATTTAGATTTATTCATTGAAGGTTTAGCGACCTATTTAGTTATATTAAGCCATTATAGACAAATCTAACTATTTATAAAGTGTAAATTATAAAAGGTTAACCTAAAGACGTCTTGAATCCTCTCAAATTTATTTCGAGATATCTTTTATAGATGCGTCAAACTTGTGGTCTTGTTGCATGGCGCCCAAAATCGTCATGGCGAGACGCCTCTTGGCGTCGTGGCCATCTAGTTTTTGTCATGCTGAACTTGTTTCAGCGTTGTTGCATAGATCGAAAAAAGTGCTGTATGTCATTCCTGCGAAAGCAGGAATCCAGAAAAAACACTTAAAATAAATAAAATTAAAAATTTACTATATAATTCGCTTAAATATTCTCTGGATTCCTGCTTTCGCAGGAATGACATCAAAAATTTGCTCCACGCAATAAGACCCAAACTTGTTCAGCATGACGATAAAATATTCAACCCCTCCTGATTATCCTTTAAATAATTTTAATTTTGTTCACAGAAGCTAGTTTTTTTATTATTATGAACATAAATAAAATTACAAATATTCTTATGCAGCAATTTAGTATTTATCAAACGACGCAGGAGTCGTTACTGAAGGCAATAATTCTATTGGTAGAAAAATGCTATCATGGCAACCTTAAAAGTGTTGTTTTAGTAGCGGATAGTGAACAGCAGGAATTGTTAAACAAAACACTCTGGACATATTCGAGAAGGCAATTTATCCCGCACGGCAGCAAGCTTGACCCAATGCCGGAAAAACAGCCGATATATATTACCGATGAGCTGCAAAATCCTAATGACGCCGGCGTTCTATTAATTATTTCACCAAAAGATATAGAGAAGATTTTACAGGATAAAGAATATATTAGCCGTTTTCAAAGAATAATTATAATTTATGACTTACCGGTTGATTTGCAAAGCTTAATTTTATCGATCAATAAACTAACCGTTGCGGAAAAATTAATTGATTGCTATAAACAAAATCCAAACGGCTCATGGGAGAAAGTGGATATTTAAATATGCTGATGTTATTTTTGTATTCCTTTATGTCATTCCCGCGAAAGCGGGAATCCAGCCTTTTCTTTGTCATGCTGAACTTGTTTCAGCATCTCTATAGACCCTGAAATAAATTCAGGATGACTATTATTTTCTGGATTCCCGCCTTCGCGGGAATGACATAGAATCGCCTAACCTTTACAGCAATGACGATGTTACCTACACAAGCCAAATAAAACATTAATTATTTTATGAAAAAACTATCATTTCAACAAATTATCCTAACTTTGCAAAATTATTGGCAGGATTACGGTTGTGCGATTTTGCAACCTTATGATGCACATGTTGGAGCCGGTACGTTCCATCCGGCAACAGTGCTGCGTTCGCTCGGTCCTAAGCCGTGGTTTGTGGCTTATGTGCAGCCTTCAAGGCGTCCCGGTGATAGTCGTTATGCAATGCATCCAAACAGAATGCAGCATTATTATCAGTTCCAGGTTATTTTAAAACCGTCCCCCGATAATATTCAAGAGTTATATCTAAAAAGCCTAGAGCAGCTCGGTATTGATTTAAGTAAACATGATATTAGATTTGTTGAAGATGATTGGGAATCTCCGACACTAGGAGCTTCAGGACTCGGCTGGGAAGTGTGGTGTAACGGTATGGAAGTCTCGCAATTTACCTATATGCAGCAAGTAGGCGGGATTGAATGCCGTCCCGTTGCCGGAGAAATTACTTATGGGTTAGAGCGGTTGGCTTTATATATTCAGGGCATCGATGAGGTAAAAAATCTCGACTGGAACGGACAAATAGGCGAAAAAGCTTTGAAATACGGTGAAGTTGATTTTGAAGCGGAAAAGCAATTTTCCAAGTTTAATTTAGAGTTGGCCGATAGCGAGATGTTACTGCGGCATTTTCAAGATAGCGAAGAACAGTGCGTGGCATTAATTAAAGAGAATTTGCCGTTACCGGCTTATGATTATTGCATGCAAGCAAGCCATTTATTTAATCTGTTAAATGCTCGTGGCGTAATTAGCGTTACCGAGCGTGCTTCGTACATTTTAAGGGTGCGGAATTTGGCGAAATTATGTTGCAGTAAATGGCTAGAGATGGAAGGAAATTAATACGACACGTTGCCATGCCGTGGCTTGTACCTGTGTTGTTGCATATAAGCTTAACAAGTGATTATATTTGTAAATTTTTCTACAAATATCGAAAACGGTATAGCAAGATGCTGCCATTCCCCTTTACCTTTATCAATAGAAATATGATTTTCTATATCTTTCATAGTAAGTACTGCAAGTTTTGGAATATCATTGCTTAAATCCCATAAATGAAAGCAATGCGATTCTGTGTCAACGGCACGTTCCCATTCATTCCGAGTGAGGTAAAAAAGTGCATCTATGCCGTTTTTGGTAGTTTTTACTTCAATTGATAGTTTTGCTTTATCGTTATTGTTAATAACGGACAGCACATCATATCCATCTTCATTCGATTCTATCGAAACCCATTTAGGTTGATAACCGGTACGTGCTTTTTCATAGTTAAGCGTAAGACGTTCGCCCTGCCTTCCAATAGATAATAGTGAATCATTTTGTAGACCTCGTGCTCTTGAAGCAAGTATATCCCAAAATTTTACTATATCTTCATTTATACTTCCTACTAAGCCTGCTTCCAGAAAAACTTGATATATTTCAGAATGTACATATAAAAGTAGCTTTTTTCTACCAAAAGCGGCATTTTGTAGCCAAAAAGGATGTTTGACGTTAATAAAATCTAATATTGATTGTTGAAGCTTTTGTTTTGTTCCTACTAGTGATAATAATTTTTTTCCTGAGTTAGAAGCGATAGCTACGCCCGTTTCATCAAGCAATATCCATCCCATCTCTTGAGCGTAGGTTAAGGAGTAATCAGTCGGTGTTACACCTATCTTTTCAAATGCACGTCTAATATCGTCAAATGATAATTTATGACGATTAATTATTTCTAACAATTCAAAACAAGAATGTGCAAGTCCAGGTGAAAGAGACATAATCAAAAATTTTTCTTTTTAAAATCTCGTAATAATGCTTCAATATCTTCCGGTAAGAGACCCATAACGTAACCTTCCGGATCATCGGTAGAAATAGGATCGATAGGTATAGGATCGATTTTTAAGCTTGAGTCTTCTAAGGCTTCTGCCATTTTTCCAACTTTAAAATTTAGTCTTTCTCGTACCGTTTCGTCAATAGTTCTTGTGCATTCAACTATTTCAATATTTGTTTGCTCATTTGGGCTAAGACCTAGCCTATGTATTCGGTCTTCAGATTGTAAATAATGTGCAGCATTAAATGTTCTATCCAGATATATAGCATAATGACAAATCTTGTGAAGACTCACTCCTTCACTTGCGGCAGCAGGGTTTGCTACCATAATTTTTATATTCGGATCATCGTGAAATAACTTGATTTTTCCTTCTCGTGTTTCGTCGTCATCCTCCTCGCCCGCATCTACGCCACCGTGAATATATACTGCTCCTAAGTCGACTAACCTTTGTGCAATATATTCGACATTTTTTACAAAAGAAGACCAAATTAAAACTTTTTGATTATCACGTACTAATTCTCTAGCACGCTTTAAAACATATTTAAGTTTTGGTCCGTCGCCTTCTGCAAGCACTGCTTGTAACAAATCAGAATGTACAAAGCCAATTTCTCGTGACAAAAGAGCAGGATTAGAAACAAATTGTAGCAATTTTGCTACTGATCTTCCAAGAACACGAAAAGCTTGTTTAGTTCCCTTATTTAATGCGGTAGCAGCTTCACGCGAAACTTCAAATTTCATAAGGTTATATAGTTCATACTGAACAGGAGCCATATGTAACTTCTGAACAACTCGAGTAACAGGCGGTAAACCTAACTCCGCCTTATTAGTTCGAACATATATAGGCTTTATTAACTCTATAACGTTATTACTTGCAACAGGAATTTCAGGATATAAAAAAGTGAATTGCGGGATTAGATCTTCTACGGCTTGAGGCATTGGAGTTCCCGACATTATTAATTTACCGACCGGTAAATGTGCGATACTAAGTATCGTTTGAGGTGTTTGTTTCTCAGGCCCACTTTTTATTCTATGACTTTCATCAAGAAATACATGTGTCTTATAACGACTTAAGTATCCGGCTATTAACTCTCTAACACGCGGCAATTGTTGGTAAGTTATTAACATGAAACGAGGGCGACTTTCCAGAAGTCTATTAATCTTATCAGTACCGCCACGTAGCCTAGTAAAATTTTTATAAATATTCTGCATGCAAGCTTCAAGTTGTTCATCCCAAGCTCCAAAAGCATTTTTAGGAGCAATAACTAATAAACCTTCATCAGATTTTGCTTTGAAAAAAAAAGTAGCTAATGCCTCTGTTGTTTTCCCAGCACCAGGAACTGAAAAGGTTGCTGCTGCCGGCAAAGCAGCAATTTTACATATATTACGTTCTTGCTGAGTAGTGAGTAAGCGGGAAAACCCCACTTCTTTTAACTTTGATAATAAATCTTCAGCTTTCAAAGCATAAAGTTCTTTCGCTTTTTGGTAATCATGGTTATTTTGAGTTGATTGCCTAAGTAATAGCTCTGCTTTTTCTTCAATTTCAAAGCCTTCACCTATTTGTATTTCATATCCTTTTAAAAGTTGACCAAATTGTGAACGTAATGAAATGAAAGTCCACCAGGGTAATGATAGTTGATAACCGCCTTCCTGCTGAGCTTCATCCGAATTATCAAAAATCAAGCGTCTTATCGGCTCAAGCCACGGTTGAGCATAATCAATTTCTTCCCATCCAATCAATGCTTTTCTGTCTTTATCTCTATAAGCAATTTTAAGCATTACCGTTTAACCATTTATAGATTTTAGAAATATAATCTTCCATAATTTTTAATTGTTTTTCTGCACCTTCTCTGTGTGTTTCAGGTCTCAGACCATGCTCTACGGCGGCGGCAAGCTCGCTGTTTGCTTTAGCCAATTTTTTAAGAAGATAATGAGCATTCAACATATCTTTTTTCAGTTCTTTCTGGGAGGTAATGATCTCGGTAATAATTTCACGTACTCGGTTGCCGTTTTCAGGTTTAGAAATTTCTCTAGATAACGGAATATCGATCGAATCAGCACTATTAGAAACACAAAATATTTGATCAATATCTTTATGCTGCTTTGGAAGCTCTACATTAAATTCTTCTTGTAGCTTCAATTTAATCAGATCTAAATGTTTTTCAGTGTTTGGAATAGCTTCGTATAAACGTTCACCTACAGCTTCGGGATCGTCTATTAAAACAAAAGCAGCTTCTTTAAATAATTCTTGTTCTCCGATAGAAGTTCTTTTACTACGGCTTTGAATCAGTTTACGGAAAGCAAATTCATTCTCTGAAATTTCTGACCAATAATTTTCTTTACCGCGAGTTTTTAAATATTCTGCTGCGTAAGCTCTCATGTCCAAAAGTTCTTTTACTTCTGATTCTTTCAGACCGTAAAGATCAGCAACATCTTTTGTGTTAAAGTTATGTTGTTCTTGTTTTTGAAATATCATATTGGCTTGAGTGTCCCAAGAGTATTTTGCCTTTATATCCGGTGCTATCTGTAGTTGAGCCTCAAGCTTATCAATTTCCTTTTCATCACAATGCGGAAGTACGGCAATATCAATATAAGCAAAATGATCATATTTCTTTCTATCTTCATTATATAATTCTCTCCAACTAGCAAGGCGACGGTTACCGTTTATTACAAAACCGTATTCATCTAACAAAATTGGCTCCACCTGTTTATTTCCTGTATCCTTAAAATAATCCAATAAATTTGATTGTTTAACCAACTTAAGAAGTAATTGATGCTGAGTTTCTTGAACGTCAAGAAGCTCCGGATCTTTTAAGAAGTAATCTGAGGTAATAGTCGAATGTTTAGCTAAATATTCCTGTTGACCGGAAATAGTTCTACCGTTTGCTAGCCTATATTTAGGAAGATTTAAAGGTACCGTCAGAATTGCAATATCCTGATTCTTTCCTTGAAAAAATATGCGATAAGTAGTTAAGTCACTTTGTTCCGATAGTTTCTTAAATTTTTCTTGGCGACTCGTGCGTGGCCAACCGAATCGTGAAGAGAGCGGATTAGTAAGGGTAAGGGTTGAAGTATCCATAAATATTACTCTATCGAAAAAATTATAATAGGTACAAAAATTACTTTCTTAAATATTGTAAGCTCCTTTTCAAGACGTGCGGCATTAGTAATATTACTGCCTAAAATCTTAGAAGATGAATATGTGGGAACAATCATCACTGCTGAATTTATGGTCTTATCAATATAAAGTTTTTGGAGTTTCATTAAATCCGCATACATTCTAGCAATATTACCGGTTTGTAGACAAAGACCGACCTTATCTTTTAGTGAAGTAATAGTAATTTCTGACTCTCTAGCAATGGTGACATTAGAAGACCAACCTTTTGTAACCAAGTATCCAAGAAGATCATCACGTATTTTTGAAGCAGCACCCTTACTGACTTTTATAGCTACTTGATTTATTGCGTCTGCAACCTCATTCATGATATCCTTAGTCACAACTTGGTCACCTTCAAAATGGCTTATTGAGCAGTATCTCATTTTTTTTCCTCTGATTTCAAAGATTAAGTTTAAATTTTCAGGCATTAAAGATAAATTACTTTTAGTATGGTCATATAGAGGTTTATCATGCGGTCTATATTTGGCCTGCCCTCTTAAAGTTTCTTCTAAACGGGTAATACCTATTTTTGCATACTCTTTATTTAATTCACAACCCCAAAAACGTCTGGAATGTATAGCAGCTGCTACTCCTGCTGAAGCAACTCCGGCAAACGGGTCAAATATTAGCTCTGATTTATTGGTAAGTGCTAAGGTTAAACGCTCTATAAGCCCCACCGGAAATTGACAGGGGTGGCTTGTCTTTTCAACATGGTTACTTTTTACATTCGGAATATTCCAAACGTCATCAGGGTTTTTACCAAGAGGGTGCCCCGATAGCTGACCGGCTTTTGGACCTTTAAAATGTCTTTTCCCTGGATATTTTGAGGGTACTCGTACATCGTCAAGGTTAAATGTATATTCATTAGATTTTGTATACCATAAAACAACCTCATAACGACCGGAAAAGCGTTTTTTAGAATGCAACCCATGCCCAAAATGCCAAATAATACGATTACGCATTTGTAATTTGTGTTCCTTAAACATAGGTGCAAATTCAATATCTAAAGGAACGATATAACCGTTATCTATAAAATTACCGACTTGCCAACAAATACTTCCTGTAGATTTTAATCTTGGAATTAGCTGATCAATTATTCTTTTTTGCCATTCTAAATATATTTGTAAATCATTTTTTTTTCATACGGTTTCCCGATATTATAAGGGGGAGAAGTTATAATTAGGTCAAATATCGGTTCCATAGGAAGATTTGATAAAAATTTTTCTACATCACCAAGCCATACCGCATAATCAATTTTATCTAATGATGGAGTTTGTTTATTCAAAATATTCAATAATAGAGGCTTAGAGTATTCTTGAGTAGTTGATTTCATTTGTAATAATTGTTTTTTAATTCACATATTATTATACGATGATTTTTCGGATCAACAATTGATATAATTGCTGATTAGAAATTAAAACAATCCATGATTTATATAAGTATATATATTTTTTATTATTAATACAAGGAAGATTGTAGTATATGAATTGGCATTGCTAAATAAAGAAAGATACCTTGGAAAATCTATGTCATTGCGAGGAAATTACAGCGTTGTTGCGTGGATACCTCAAACGTCATTGCGAGCGACTGAAAGGAGCGTGGCAATCTAGAAAATAATAAATTTCATAGCATTTTTTGCTATTCTTTCTTTAGATTGCCACGTCGGTACTACGTACCTCCTCGCAATGACGAGATAAAATCGAGCCATGCAACAAAGCCCATATACATTAGGGCAGAGCATGAGCTAGCTATTCCGCTATTTTGCCCTGGATATAAAAATCATAGGCTGTTTGATAAAGGCTAATGGCTTCTTCTGTTAAAATTGGGAGGTCTAATATTTCCTGTTTTTTGCCGTTCGACGATAATTTATAAGTTTTGGGTAGAGAGTTTGGGCTTAGAATTACTAAATATTCGCCTTTCATAAAGCCGAGTAATTGATAAGTACTTATAAATGCCCTATTTGCCGGCTCGTTTAATATATCTTGCCCCCAGAATTTACTTTTATATTCAAAACCCAATAAGCCGAAAATCGTTGGTGCTATATCTATCTGGCTGGCTAAATTATCTATTTTTTGTGGGGATAATATTTTAGGTGCATAAATAATTAAAGGTATGTGATATTTATTAACCGGCAGCTCTGTTTTACCGGCACTTGCGGCACAGTGATCGGCGGTAATTACAAAAATAGTATTATCAAACCATTCTTTAGTTTTTGCCTTTTCTAGAAATTGACCGATGGCGTAATCAGTGTATTTCACTGCGGCATTACGTCCGCCGCCGGAAGGCAAATCAATTCTATTTTCAGGAAAAGTATAAGGGCGATGATTGGAAGTTGTCATAATCAAAGAAAAAAACGGTTTACCGGTTTTATAATCTTGATCAGCTGCCTCAAGTGATTTATTAAATATATCTTCGTCCGCTACTCCCCAAATATTTGCAAAACTTATTTCATTTGCCGTTAAGTTACTTCGATCAATTATATTATAACCGTTGCCGGTAAAATAATTCTGAAAATTATCAAAATAGCTATAGCCGCCGAAGATAAAATTAATTTGATAACCTTGTTGTTTAAAAATAGTGCCGATATTGAATAAATTTTGGTTATCGGGTCTTCTAATAATTGAAGAGCCGGGCGTTGGCGGTACGGATAAAGTAATAGCCTCTAAGCCTCGCACTGTCCTTGTTCCCGTAGCATATAGATTGGTAAAAAATATTCCGTTATCAGCGAGTTTATCTAAATAGGGTGTGATATTATCGGAATTCCCGAAGCTTTTCATAAATTTACCGCTAAGGCTTTCAACAGTAATAAGCATCACGTTATATTTACCGCCGGATAAGGTTTTTGGGGTAATAATGCGTTCTATAGAATCCGTAGATAAAAATTTTGAATTATTATTTTGAAGTAGTGTACGTACCACGCTTAAAGCACGAGCATTATCGATTATCGGGTAAAAACTATTATAATTTAGGCTATTATTAAAATAAGCCGAGAAAAATTCATATGGACCGTTTTTGCTTAACTCCGCTGCGTATCTGTTACTAGAAAAATTAAGCTTTTCGGGAGCATAGAACTTAAAAGCCGTAAAACTACATATACTTAAAATAATTATTGCAATCAAATGAGATTTGATTTGTATGTTACTTGCGGCATTAATCAAAATATTTCTTAGCAAATAAGTAATCACCACAGCGATTGCAATAATGCCGGTTGATATCTCGACATACGGCATAGATTCTTTTACTGTGCCGATAATTTCATGTGTGTAAATTAAATAGTCGACGGCAATAAAATTAAATTTCGTACCGAATTCGTCCCAAAAGGTAATTTCAGAAATTGAGATAAAAATCAGAAAAGTAATAAAACAACAGTAAAATGCGTAGCAACATAATCGGTGTAAAAATTCGCACCTTGATAATATTAAATGAAATAATAGCGTTAAAATTAATATTACCGGCAGAAAGTAACTACAGGAGATAAGATCGTTAATCTCGCCTAGAATAAATATTAACGGCAAATCGGCAAAAGAAATTTG
The DNA here is from genome assembly GCA_020881235.1 of Rickettsia endosymbiont of Oxypoda opaca. GTDB lineage: Bacteria > Pseudomonadota > Alphaproteobacteria > Rickettsiales > Rickettsiaceae > Rickettsia. The sequence goes on from JAJIYK010000016.1 coordinate 75,071, forward strand.
TTTATGCCATACGGCATAAATGCATAAGGACAGCCTAGTAATAAGCTGAAATATTAAATAAGTTTTAGCGGTGATATTAAATAACGTTTTTATCATGTTGTATGCTGTTTTATATCATTCCTGTGAAAAGGCGTTATTGCGGTGGCTCATAATTATCGTATTATGGTTATTACAAGTATGGTGTCATACCGTGGTCAAGCCCACTACTGTACGAACGTTTAAATAAAGAGGTAAAAACTCTGTCATTCCGTGGCTACGACCACGGAATCCAGCTTATAATATCATAAAAAGATTCTAAAATAAGTCTAATATGGCTTTATTTTCCTGGATGCCGTGATCAAGGAACTAGAATGACACCGTACGCTTTGCAAAAATTCGAGTCATGCAACAACGCTCAATCCACGCAACAATGACGATTTTTATGCTAATTTTATTAATTGATTGGATTCTATAAACAAATTTATGAAAGAAACTTTTAACGTTAGTAAGCTTAATAACGGCTTAACTATCCTTACTTATAATATGCCTTATGTAAATTCGGTAGCGATAAATTTAATTGCCAAAGTTGGTAGTCGCTTTGAAACTTCTGAGGAAGAAGGTATGTCTCATTTTCTTGAACATATGGCGTTTAAAGGTACAAAAACGAGAAACGCTAAACAAATTGCCGAAGAATTTGACGAGATAGGAGGGCATTTCAACGCCTATACCGGTCATGAGCAAACAATATATTACTCAAAAATACTACCGGAAAACTGCCGTAAAGCTCTAGAGATATTGGCGGATATAATCCAAAATTCTACTTTTGCCGAAGAAGAAATCGCTAAAGAATATCAAGTAATTTTACAAGAAATTGCCCATAGCCAAGATAATCCCGATGACCTAATATATGAGAAATTTTATAATAGCGTTTATAAGGGGCAGCCTCTAGGCAAACCCATTTTAGGAACGAGTAAAACCCTTGCTACTTTTAATAAAAAACATTTTTCTAACTTTATCGATAAACATTATACCGCACAAAATCTTTACTTATCGGTAGCAGGTAATATTACCCATGATGAAATAATAAAGATAGTGGAGCAATTATTTCCTTCTTTAAAACAAGGAACGAGTAATAATTTCGAACCGGCAAGATATGTCGGCGGTTACTGTCCCGTTATCAAAGATTTAGAACAGACTACTTTAATATTAGGCTTTGAAGGGGTAGGATATCTTAATATGCAACAACTTTATCAAGCCCAGCTACTTGCTTTAATATTTGGCGGCGGTATGTCGTCAAGATTATTTCAGCAAATTAGGGAAAAATTAGGTTTAGCCTATGGAGTAGGCAGTTATAATAGTTCTTATTGCGATAGCGGTGTATTTACTATTTATGCTTCCACTGCTCATGATAAATTAGAATTATTAAGTACGGAATTGATAAATGAAGTAAAGAAAATTATGGAATCGGTACAGGAATCTGAAATTATTAGGGCTAAAACGCAATTAAGAAGTAATATTTACATGGCTCAAGAAAAGCCTGCTTACAAATCTGAGGAAATCGGTAAAAATTATGCTATTTTTAATAAATATATATCTATAGATGAAATTATGGAGCTTATTATGAATATAACAGCTGCAGATATTCTAAAAATAGCCGGCAAAATATTCTCGACGGTCCCGACGCTTGGAATCATCGGACCGGAAGTTAAAAACGTTGATTATTACATAAACATCTCCGATGTCATTCCTGCGAAGGCGTAGCGTTGTTGCGGGGTTCGAAAAATGGCTTCAATGTCATACCGTGGCTTGACCACGGTATCCAGAAAAAACCTTAATAAAAAGACTGGATACCGTGGTCAAGCCACGGTATGACACCATACTTGTAATAACATCGATCTCAACTTTTTAGATTATACTTGAGTATAATATATGAACGATACCAACGAAATAGAGCAATTAATCTATCTTTTTTCTAAGCTGCCCGGTCTTGGCGGGCGTTCTGCTCGGCGCATTGTTTTATATCTGTTACAAGATAAAGACGTAAGATTAAAAGGACTAATTACTAATTTAATAAATGTTGAAAATAAAATAGTAAAATGTGAGATTTGCGGCAATATGGATACGGCAAGTATTTGCCATATTTGTTCATCGCCGGTGCGAGATAAAGCCGTTATTGCTATCGTGGAAACGGTAGCGGAATTATGGGCTATGGAACGTAGCGGTATTTTTAAAGGCGGGTATCATGTGCTGGGTCATAATTTGTCTGCCGCAGCTAGGCAAAACCCTTCGATATTAAGGTTGCCGGAATTACTTACTAGATGCCGAGAAGAAAATATTGAGGAAGTTATTATTGCGACCAACTCTACTCTAGAGGGTCAAACTACCGCTTATTTTATCACCGAATATTTAAAATCTCATCCCGCTAAGATTTCACGCCTAGCCAGCGGTATTCCTATCGGCGGGGAATTAGACTATTTAGATGAAGGGACTTTGTCAGCTGCTATTACCCTTCGCCAACCGTTTGAGTGATATGAATATTTTACTTACTAGAAGTACTGAAGGAAATAAGGAAATTATCGAAGAAATAGCAAAATGTAATACCGATAATTTAAGCTTTCATTATATTCACTGTCCTTTAATTGAATATAAAAATTTAAACCTTACTCCGGAAATGTTAGGTAACTACCGCAATATAATTATAACTAGCAAATACGCTGCGACAATTCTTGCTAAGTGGCAGAAAGATTATACTATTAATAGAAAACATAGTATTTGGGTAGTAGGGGAAGCTTCCAAGACAATTTTGGAGCGTAACGGCTTTATAGTAAAATATGTCGCAAAAAACGTCGATGATTTGATTAAGCATTTTCCAAGCCGATTATATAATCAAGCGATATATTTATCTTCCAACGAAATCACTTGCGATTTACCGCCCCCAATAAAGAGGCAAATTATCTATAACGTCAAATATTTAGAGCAACTACCGCTAATAGAATTATTTAATGATAATATAGATTATATTTTGCTTTACTCACAAAACAGTGCCAAAATATTCAAAAAATTATTACTGCAAAATCATTTATCGGAAGTGTTGCAAAATTCATTAGTCATAGCTATTAGCTTGAAAGTAGCAAATATAATTAGACCTTTTTTTAAAAATGTGGTTTATTGTAATAATGAAAATTCACATACGATAATAAACTTATTAATGCATGATGCAAAAACCCGAAATTAAGCTTAAAAATAAAAATATTTTTTCTATAGCGGTAATATTAATATTTATGCTACTTGCTTTTATGCTTTATTATGATAGAGCTGAAATTTTTAAGTTATTTAGCAGTGAAGTTACTTCTTATAAAGATGATGCTCCACCTATAAACGATACTGACAACGTGGCTACTGGCAATAATGAGCAACCGAACGAATTTTCCTCGGCTAAGTCTTTAATAAATTATGTAAATTCATTTATTCCCCCTATCCCTGCTCCTATTCCTGCAGTTCCTACCGCTAGTATTAATTTTGCTATAGATGATTATCGTCATTACTTATTAAACGTGAATCTATTAATATTTAATTTTTTACAAGATCAAAATTATACTAAACAATTGCAAGCAATAGAAATAATCTCGTTACCACCGGAAATAAAAAATATTTTAGCCGATTTAAATAGCTATAATAACAATTATTTGCTCAATAAAATTGCAAACAGTGAAAAAATTTTTCCAACTAATTATCTATGGTTAGAAAAATTTATAAAAATAGAAAAAAAATCTTCCGCTGAAAAAGAGAAAGAGCAATTACATGTTGCTATTTTGGCAAAGTTAGAATTTTTTATTAACTTTTTTTATTCGGATAATTTTAAGGAAAAATTCATAAAATAATTATCCGAAATCGCCATTGCGAGCGGGCATAGATATTGTTGTGTGGCTCATAATTTACCGTATTATGGTTAATTACAAGTATGGTGTCATGTCGTGAAGTATAGTGTCATACCGTGGCTTGACCACGGTATCCAGAAAAAGCCTTAATAAAAAGACTGGATGCCGTGATCAAGTCACGGCATGACACCGTATGCTTTGCAAAAATTTCGAGCCATACAACAACGCCTTTAATAGGTGCTGAAACAAATTCAGCATGACTTTTTGAGTATTTATATGTTCAGACTCCTTATAATATGTATTGTATTTCTACTGCTTTATCTTGGATTTTCCATTATTGAAACGCTTGACTCGCAAGTTGTTTTGACCTTATACGATTATCATATAGAAACTACGTTTTTTTCACTTCTGACTTTCGGGGTTTTGTCATTACTCATAAGTTTTATTGTTATTAAAATTTTAATATTAATTATCGATTTACCGTCAAAAATACAAGATATTTTTACTACACGAAAAATTAATAATAATCAATATTCTCTTGTTAGATCGATATCGGAATATATTATCGACAATAAAAGTAAAGCCGGTTCTATCGCAAGAAAAATTTCTTTACCTATAAAAAAAGAAAATAAAGAGCTTTATACTTTAATCTTAGCTAAAACTGAGGAAGAAATAAGTAAAAAAATTGCATATTTTGAAGAATTAGAAACATCTAAACAATTTACGTTTTTTGCCGCTAAAAATCTTGCTATATTATTTTATCGTAAAAGTTTTTACCAAGAAGCAGAAGGCTACGCTAGTAAAGCTTATAATTTAAATGAATTTGATAGCGATGTCATAGCAATCCTTATTAATTGCTATGGAAAACTTGCATTATGGGAGAAATTTACTTTTGTAGTAGCTAAGCTTGCAAAGCTTAATAAATCCAAATTTGCGATGATGAATTCGGAAATCGCCGAATATTATTTATCGGCAGCAAAAATGACGGTAGAGAATAATAATACTGAAATCGCAATTGATTATTTAGAGTTAGCCTTAAGCTTGAATTGCGTAACCCCGGCAATATTAGAGCTTTATTTAACTTTAAATTCTAATATCAATAACAATAAAAAAATCAAAATACTAAAAAATGCTTTTAACGCCCATCCTTCTTTAGAAATAGTCAAGATATTTAAGAAATTTACAGAATTGCTTAATTATCAAATCTATGAGGAACTAACTTCAGAGCTAAATATTAAAGATCATTTAGTATTATTTTTAGCTATAGCCGCTTATTTAGATTTACCGGATAAAATAGCCTCTTTAAAAGCCGCTCCAAAGCTTTTATCTTTTTCTGAAGCGTAATTAATTTCTTTCCTTCAAAAGATCGGCTATTAACTGATATGATTCAAAAGCTTTGTTTGGGTCTTGAGTAAGTAGTTCAAAACCAAGTTTCTCGTTATTATCGGCTTGCCACAATCGGCAATTATCCGGACTAATCTCATCGGTTAACATTATTATAGTTTCTTCGCCGTTAAATACTCTACCGAATTCAAGCGTACATTCAACAAGCCTAATACCGATGCCGGTAAATAAGCCGCTTAAAAAATCAAATATGCGGGTAGCTTGCTTTTTTACGGCAGAAATTTCAGCTTTGGTTAACCAACCGAAATTTAATATTTGATATTCATTAACGATAGGATATTTTAAATCGCGGCTCCTAACTTTAAAATCAATAATCGGTTTATCAAATACATACCCTTCTTCCATACTAAATTCCTTAACAAATCTACCGCAAGCAACAGAAGAAATTGATAATTGCATCGGAAAAACTTCTACATATTGGATTAATTGCTCTCGCATATTTAGTTTTTCTATAAAATGATTTTCAATTCCGAGCATATCGAGCTTACCCATAATAAAAGAAGAAATATTATTATTAAGCACTCCTTTACCGGAAGTATCAATAATTTCTCCGTTTTCTAAAATAGTCTTATCGGTGAAAGCCATGATAATAAGAAAATCTTCTTCGGAAGTGTATAGGGATTTACGAGAACCTTGATAAAGTATTTTTTTCATTTTATTAAAAATTTTTTTGTATTTTATATATTGTTACGCTAGACAGTTAAAAACACCATCGTTGTTATTCCTGCAAAGGCGGGCTGCTGCATGGCTCATAATTTACCGTACTATGGTTATTATAAGTATGGTGTCATACCGTGGCTTGACCACGGTATCCAGAAAAAACCTTAACAAAAAGACTGGATGCCGTGATCAAGGAACTAGAATGACACCGAACACTTTGCAAAAATTCGAGCCATGTAACAACGCCTGCAGGCGGGGCAATGACATTTAGGATGCTTTAAAAACTATTCGATCAAGCCTAACGCCTCTTGAGCCCTTTATTAAAATAAGTTCGTCTGTACCTAATAAATTCGGTAAATCTTTTATTAAAGTATCAACATTTTCAAAATATGCTTTAGTTATTCTTTTCGGTAATAAGTCGTAAATATATTTAGTATGTGAGCCGACGAGAAAGACCTTAGGGCAATCCGCATCTAAAATATATGGTATTAAATCTTTATGCAGCCGCTCGGAGTCTTTGCCGAGTTCTAGCATTTCCCCTATTATAGCTACTTTATTAGCATTTTTAAACAGTTTTAAATATCTTAAGGAAGCTTTCATAGATTCGGGGCTAGCATTATAATAATCACAAATTACTCGATAATTATTTACACCGATTTTTGCAGTAATTATTTCCCCACGACCTTTAGTTAACGGAATATTGCCAAGCTGCTGCGAGGCATTTTTTAAATTTTTACCAAGCAGATAAGATACTAAAAGAATGGCGGTAAAATTTTCTGCATAATGCTTAGGGATAAAAGGTATAGTTACCTCTATTTTATTATTACTTATTAAATATACTAAATGAACTTTATTATTATCATGCTCGTATGATATTAGTTTTGCATTTGTATTATTAGAATTACCGAAACTATATATGTTACTAATAGAGAGTTGCTTAAGATTTGCTAAAATATTATGATAATATTGAGTATCCGTATTAATAATTGCCGTTCCATTTTTTACTAAACCTTCGAAAATTTCGCATTTAGCATTAGTAATTTCCTCTAAAGAATCAAAAAACTCTAAATGTGCTTCCGAGATATTAGTAATAATTGCGATATCGGGTTTTATTATTTTACTAAGTTCTTTTATCTCTCCTTTGCGATTCATGCCCAGTTCAAAAATAGCATATTTTATACTATTCGGCATTGATGCAAGATTTATAAGTAATCCTAAATAATTGTTAAAGTTACCTCTACTAGCAAAAACGCTATCAGTACTTAACATAATTTTTAAAGCTTCCTTAGTAGAAGTTTTGCCGACACTGCCTGTAATACCGATAAATATCGCCTTAGAATTTTGCCTTTTATATTTTGCCATTTTTTCCAAAGCATCAAACGTATCGTTTACCATGATAGTTTTATGGTTTGGAATATCAGCTATCTCTTTACTAACAATTACCGCAGTTGCACCTTGCTCAATTGCATGCATTACGTAATCATGTCCGTCTCTATTACCTTTTAGAGCAATGAATAAATCACCTTGTTGTACATCATTAGAATTAAATTGTACTTCATTAGCACAAATAGAGGAGGGTACTATTATGCCGAGTGCTTTACTTAGAGTTTCAGAGTTCCATATCATATATATTTCTTTGCAATTTCAATATCGTTAAAGGGTAATTTTTTATCACCTATAATTTGATAATTTTCATGCCCTTTGCCGGCAATTAATAAAATATCGTCTTGCTTTAAATTATTTATTCCGTATTTAATTGCTTCCTCTCTGCTTTCTAGCTCAATATATTTATCCGATATTTTAATTACTCCGTCTATAATTTCTTTTCTAATATCGCTTGGGTTTTCATTTCGTGGGTTATCGTCGGTAATAATTATATTATCGGCAATTCTTGCTGCTATCTCGCCCATTAAACTTCTCTTCGCCTTATCTCTATTACCGCCACAGCCGAAAATTACAATTAGTTTGCTGCCTTTTAATTTAATATTTTTTAGCTCGGTTAAAGTTTGTTCTAATGCATCGGGAGTGTGAGCATAATCAACAAAAATATTTTTATGACGTATTCGCTCCATTCTACCTTTTACCGGTCTAACTTTAGGGAGGAGGTTTATGACTTCATCAAAAGCAAAGCCGGTATTATGCACGGCTAGAGCAGCAATTAATAAATTACTCGCCTGAAAACTGCCCATTATCTCGGTATTAAATTCATAATCCTTATTATTAAAAGTAAAATTAATATTTTGTCCATGAATAGAGCTAACAGTTTTAGTTATTTTCAAGTCTCCTTCTTGACCAATGGTTATAAACTTAACGTTATGGCGATTTAAATAATCCTTAATAAAGTCTATTTCTGCTATATCGGAATTTAACACGGCTAACCCTGAAGGCAATTCCCCCCCTTCTAAACTCGCTACCTCTCGGGAATTTGAAGGAGACACGGAACCTCGATCCGCAGCGTACTTTTTCGTACGTGAGGATTCGAGTACCGGATCGACGTACAAATTACCAGAGGAAGTAGAGTTTAGAAGGGGGGGAATTAGATTGTCGGTAAATAATTTTAATTTAGCAAGCAAATAAGCCTCTTTTGTCTGATGATAATCTAAATGATCTTGACTAAAGCTAGTAAAGCAAGCGACATTAACTTTTATGCCATATAGCCTTTCCTGATCGAGTCCGTGGCTGGAAGCTTCAAAAGCCAAATATTCTATATCATTGTCAGTTAGATTATGAAGGATTTTTCTAAAATTTATAGGGTCAAGAGTTGTCAAAGAAGGTATATCTTCTAAAATTTCAGGTAATTTAATATTACCAAAATACTCCACGCCGAGTGTCCCGATAGTAGCGGCATTTTTGCCGAGTAAGGAATATAATTGTGCTATATAAGATACTACCGAACTTTTGCCGTTAGTACCGGTTACGGCTATTAAATATTTTGGTTCTTTCGGGTAAAGGATTTTTGCTGCCAAACTTAGTGCTATACGTATATCTTCTACATATACTATTTTTGTAGGATTTAGCTCTACACTTTCTTTATTATCGGTAATAATAATTCCTGCCTTATGATTTAAAGCATCGGGAATAAATTTATTCCCGTCGTAATTTTCTCCCTTAATGGCAAAAAAAGCCTCATTTTCTTTGACTTGGCGGGAATCAACGGATAAATCGGTGATACTATGCTGCCGAAATAATATTTGTAATTTCTGTAATAATAAGGAGTAGGGCATATAGTTTTTTATTTTTTTATTCCTGTCATATTGTAGTGGCGTTGTTGCATGGATCGAATTTTTGGTGTCATACCAGCGAAAGCTGGTATCTAACTTACTAATTTTGTTATATTGTTAAGTAGATTCCCTCTTTCGAGGGAATGATACCAAGTGTAAAACCGAGCCATGCAACAACGCTTAAAGGCGGGGCGTTTTTTGCAAAGCGTTCGGGTGTCATGCCGTGGCTTGACCACGGCATCCAGAAAAAACCTTAATAAAAAGACTGGATACCGTGGTCAAGCCACGGTATGACAAAGACTAGATTGCCACGTCGGTACTACGTACCTCCTCGCAATGGTAAGTTAACCTATCCAGCAATTGATTCGTTTCTGTAATAATATTTTCATCGGTTAATTTCTTGGTAAATATTAATTTGTTATCAGGTTTTACTTTAGCTTGTTGTGAATATCGGCTTACGAATTTTATAATCTTCTCTGCCATATCGGCATTTTTATAAAATCTTATTACAAAACCACCTTCACCTGAATCTAAATTTTCAATATTCAGTTTAAGGCATACTAATTTTATTTTTACTATATCAAGTAAATTATTAAATTCAGTAGGGATTGGACCGAACCTGTCAATCATTTCATCTTTAAATTTTTCCACTTCTGCGTTATCGCTTAAGCTACCTATCCTTCTATACAACCCAAGTTTAAGTATGCCGTCCGATATATAGCTGTCCGGAATAAATACCGGTAATCCTAAATTTATCGTCGGCACAAAATTTTGCTCTAAATTCTGCGGTTCATTTTTCAAAATAGCTATTTGCTCTTCTAGCATTTCTTGATAAAGCTCCGTGCCGACTTCCTTAATTTGCCCTGATTGCTCTTCGCCGATTAAATTACCGAATCCTCGCAAATCCATATCGTGGCTAGCGATCGTAAAGCCTGACCCTAGAGCACAACTATTTTGGATGATATCCAAACGCCTTAAGCTATGTTTGGTTATTTTTTTATAATTAGCTAATGTAAGATATGCGTACCCTCTAACTTTACTTCGTCCGATTCTTCCCCTTAATTGATATAGTTGACTGAGTCCTAGCATATCTGCTTTATGAATAATCATAGTATTTGCGTCGGCTATATCAATACCCGATTCAATTATTGTCGTCGAAATCAGTATATCAAATTTACCGGCATAAAATTCACTCATAATTTCATCGATTTTATTCGGTGCCATTTTGCCGTGAGCTATTTTATATCTTAGTTCCGGCACAATTTGCGTTAACTGTTTTTCAACTTCCGGGATATCATTAATTCGTGGCACTACGTAAAAACTTCTTCCGCCTCGGAAATGCTCACGCAGCAAAGCATCCCTAACAATAACGGGGTCAAAAGGCATAATGGTAGTGCGAACTTCCAACCTATTCATCGGCGGCGTGGCTATGATGCTCAGTTCTTTTAGCCCGTTCATCGACATTTGCAAAGTTCGTGGAATCGGTGTTGCCGACATTGCTAAAACATGTACGGAGGATTTTAGTTCTTTGAGAAATTCTTTTTGACTAACGCCAAAATGTTGCTCTTCATCGATTATTAATAATTTGAGGTTATGATATCTTATATTTTTATGTAATAATGAGTGGGTGCCGATTATTATGTTTATTTCGCCGTTTTCAATTTGTTGCCTAACAATTTTAGCTTCCTTTGTGTTAACAAGGCTAGATAACTGTTTGATATTTAGTCCCAAATCTTTAAATCTTTCCAGAAATCTTAAATAATGCTGACTGCATAAAATAGTTGTCGGTACTATTATAGCAATTTGCGGCAAATGTTCATTTAAGGATTTCGCCACCATAAAAGCGGCACGCATTGCCACTTCCGTTTTACCGAAACCGACATCGCCGCATATTAACCTATCCATTAATATTCCGGAGCTTAAATCTGCTTTAACGTCGTTAACGGCATTTAGCTGATCTTCAGTTTCGGTAAAAGGGAATTTATTACAAAATTTATTGTATTCATCAAGGTCAAATTCTATAGCAGCCGCAAGGTTAAGCTTTCTTTTGGCGGCTATTTGTAGTAATTGCAAAGCAATTTCTTTGATACGGTTTTTTAATTTAGCTTTATTTCGTTGCCACGAAGAACTACCAAGCTTATCAAGCTCGGCATTGCTATTGCCGTATTTTTTTATTACTTCAATATTTTCAACAGGTATATATAACTTATCGTTACCGGCATATAAGATTTTTAGGAAATCATGGGCTTTGCCTCTAACCTCTAAGGTCTCGACTTTTAAAAATTGTCCTATTCCGTGATCTTTATGAACGACAAACTCTTCTTCGTTTAAATTATCCAGTTCCAGTAAAATATTTTTAAGCTTACGATTTGCATCTGACGGGGAATTACTAACTAATTTTTTTTCTAATACATCACTAGCGGCAATAAATAAATATTGCTCGGTATAAAAGCTGTGATTAAGCGGAATGCGAGCAAGGTTTACGACGCCGATTTTTGCTTCCTTCAGTTCGCTAACTTCATTATATTGATATTCGTAATTTTCTATTATGGTTTTTAATCTTTCTAAACCGCTGACGGAAGAGCAACATATTATCGGAATTTTAGAGTGATTAGCGGTTATTATTTCAAATAATTTATCAAAAACCGTTTTTTTCTCGGCAAAGCTAGTAGAAGCGATATTTTCAAGTAAACTAATTTGATCGGAATTTTCGGAAATAATTAAAATATTTTCTTCTTGTTCAAGTAATTTTGTTATTTCGAGAGATGAAAAATATAATTGCGAAGGTTCAAGAGCAGGGTAGAAGTTATTAAATTTAAGCTTATTTGATTCAATTCTTGCTTGATAGAAATCATTATAACTATGTTCAAATTCTAAAATAGCTTGTTTAGATAAATTATCAAAAATAATTATAGGTCTGTCTAAATAATCGATTAAATTATAACAGGAATCACAGAATAACGGCAGTAATTGCTCATAACCCGGGAATTTCCTCCCTTCCATTATTGCTTTGTATAAAGGCGTATTAGTATGATTCACGCCGAAATTTTGTAAGTAATTATCTTTAAAATTACTTATCGTATCTTGATTTAATATTATTTCACTAGCGGGGCTAATAATTAATTCCGTGTGTGCCGTATGCGATTTAGTAGAAATTTGACTATCAATATCAAATTCCTTAATCGATTCAATGCGATCCCAGCTAAAGTTGATTCTGTAAGCTTTCGGACCGGATAAAATTACATCAACAATTTCACCTCTCACCGCAAACTCACCGCTATCGATAGCACTAGCATTCCTAGTAAAACTATTACTTACTAAAAAATCGGCAAGCGAGGCGGCAGTAAGTTTCATCTTAAGAGAAAGTTTTAAAGATGATTTGACAAAAAAATCAGGAGGAGGTAATTTATTCAGCAAATTAGTAGCTTGGGTAATAACTATATTCTTATTATTGTTCGTTACTAGCTTAGTTAAAATATTTGCTCTTGCCGATAAAATATTTTGATTAGGTGATATATGATCGTAAGGGACAGTATCGACAGAAGGAAAATATAGTATATTTTCTTGTGGAGAAAAAAATAAAGCCTGTTTATATAGCTTTATTGCTTCTTCTTCATTACTCGCCAGTAAAATAATATTTTTGTGTGAATTGCTTATAGAATACCGGTTAGCAAAAAAACTTTTCGCTACCGATGGAAATTTTTGCGTCAACATTATTGATTTTTAACTTTTTGAAAATTCACGTAATTTATTCATTATTTCAGTATTTAGATAAGAAGGAATAGGGGATTTACCGGTAATCCAATTATAAAGCTCATTATCATTTTGATCAAGTATTAAAGCAAAATCATTAAGGCTTTTTTCGTCTAGTTTAAATAAAAATTGTTCGGCAAATTTGCTAAATATATAATCTGTTTCTCTGCAACCACGATTTTTACTTCGGTAAAAGAGTTTTTTTTGAAAATCTTTTTTATTTAATTTATTCATAAACTAATCTTGCAAAAATTTTTTATAATAATATTATTAAAACTATCAAATACCAAGATAATTTTAAAAGCTTAAAGTTGTCAGGTCTAAATTTAAATGGCTCGTCATTGTGAGCGGGTATTGGCGTTGTTGCATGGGTCGATTTTACCTCGTCATTGCGAGGAGATGCGTAGCATCGACGTGGCAATCCAGTAAAAAATAGCTAAAAATGTTATGAGATTTTTTATTTTCTAGATTGCCACGCTCCTTTCAGTCGCTCGCAATGACGTTTGGGGTATTCATGCAGCAACGCCGGCTGTGTCATGCCGTGGACTTGATCACGGCATCCAGTCTTTTATTAAAGCTTTTTTTGGATACCATGGTCAAGCCACGGTATGACATCGTACTTATAATATGAACGTTAAAAATGTAAATTCTCTAGATGCTTATAGCTTACTTATGGTGGATGAAGATGCTGTTCTTATAGACGTTAGAACTCCGCAGGAATGGGAAAAAACAGGTGTTCCTTATTTAGGGGATCGAAATAAAGTTGTTTTTTTAAGTTGGCAACTACTCCCTAATATGTCGTTAAATAAAGATTTTGAACCGCAATTTACATCGTGTATTAAAAATAAAATGAGTAATATATTTTTTCTATGTCGCTCCGGACATAGGTCACTTTCGGCAGCAACTTTCATAGCCCAAATGAATTATGAAAATTGTTATAATATTATTGACGGCTTTGAAGGAAATAACCGTAATATCGGATGGAAACAAAATAATTTACCGTGGCAATTTTAAGTGAATACTAATCAAAATCAGATAATTTTAGGAAAACAAACGGATATTTTTATAGATGTTTGGGGACATGTAGCCCAAGATCTTTATAAATATTACGGAGAAGCTTTATATAATAGTTGGTTTAGCAAAATCAATTTTATAGAATTTTCTGTAAATAACGTCATACTTTGTGCACCGACAAATTTTATCCGTGATTGGGTAAAATCAAAATATTCTATCGTTATATTACAATTATTTCAGCATTATAACGAAGGGATCAAATCAATAGAAATAATTACCAGAGAATTACCGTTATCCGAACAAACTATTTTGGAGTTACCTGCCAAGTCTTTAGCGGATTTGGAGACAACCGACCTAAATTCAGAAAATATTTTTTCAACGCTAGATATTCGTTTTACATTTGATAATTTTGTTGTCGGAGCACCGAACGAACTAGCATATGCAGCAGCAAGGGCGGTTGCCGAGTCCGGTAATGTGGTATCCGAATCGAATCCGCTTTTTTTATACGGCGGGGTGGGTCTCGGAAAAACGCATTTAATGCATGCAATTAGTTGGTATATAAAACAAAATAATCCGAACCGTAAAGTAATATACATGTCGGCGGAAAAATTTATGTATCAATTCGTTAAGGCACTTCGTAATAAAGAGGTTATGGCTTTCAAAGAAAGATTCCGCTCGGTTGATGTATTAATGATCGATGATATTCAATTTATTTGCGGTAAAGATAGTACGCAAGAGGAATTTTTTCATACCTTTAATACTTTGATTGATAATAATCGCCAAATGGTTATCTCTTGCGATAGATCGCCGTCTGATCTGGATAATATTGAAGATAGAATTAAATCACGTTTAGGGTGGGGGCTCGTTGCCGATGTTCACAGTACTACCTATGAGCTACGCCTCGGTATTTTAGAGTCCAAGCTTGAACAAATGAATATTCATATCCCAAAAAATGTTATCGAGTTTTTAGCTGCTAAAATAATCTCAAATGTCAGAGAGTTAGAGGGAGCTTTAAATAAAGTTATTGCTCATTCTAATCTTGTCGGTAGGGAGGTAACTTTAGAAAATACCCAAAATATTTTACGAGATTTACTGCGTTCTAACGAAAGGATAATTACCATTGAAGATATTCAAAAAAAGGTAGCAAGCCGTTATAATATTAAATTTTCCGATATGTCTTCGGTAACACGGCAACGTGCAGTAGCTAGACCTCGGCAAATTGCTATGTATCTTAGTAAGGTGCTGACACCTAAAAGCCTTGCCGATATCGGTAAGAAATTCGGTAAAAAAGATCACACAACCGTTATGCATGCCATCAAGAAAGTAGAAGAATTATCGAAAACCGACATAGAACTTCGTGAAGAAATTAATTTGTTAATGAAAATATTACAGAATTAGAAATTAAACCACGAAACCGAATAATTCTTTTACTTCAGTAACCGTTTTTGTTGCCCTAGCACTTGCTTTCTCCGCTCCGTTATGTAATACTCTTAGCAGATAATCTTGATTATTCATTAAATCTAAATATTTGCTATGAATCGGTTGTAATTTAGAGGTAATAATTTCTGCTAAATCTTCCTTAAACTTAGCGAAGCCTTTATTTTGATAATTTTGGGTTATTGTCTCAATATTAGCTTCAGATAGGTTAGCATAAATATCAATTAAATTGCTAATTTCCGGTCGATTTTCCTTATCATAGCTAATTTCGGTTAAATGATCAGTTTTAGCTTTTTTTATTTTTTGCTGAATAAGGTCGGCATTATCCTTTAAATTAATCCGTGAAGAGTCAGAAGAATCGGATTTACTCATTTTTTTACGCCCGTCTTTCAAGCTCATTACTCTTGCTGCCGTTCCACCAATTAACGGTTCCGGCACTTTCAAAACTTCTTTATTAAATTTCCTGTTAATTACGCCGGCAATATCTCTAGTAAGTTCTAAATGCTGTTTTTGATCTTCACCGACTGGGACGCAATCGGCTTGATATAATAATATATCCGCTGCCATAAGCACGGGGTATGATAATAACCCAAGGCAAGCTTTTTCCGGGGTCTTGCCTGCTTTATCTTTAAATTGTGTCATACGTTTAAGCCAACCAAGAGGCGTAACACAATTTAATATCCAAGCAAGTTCGCTATGTTCCTTGACCATACTCTGTGCAAAAATAGTAACTTTATCGGGAGAAAGTCCGGCAGCTAGATAAATAGCTAAAGTTTGCATTATAGAGTTTTTAAGCTCTTCAGGCGTACGCTCTATAGTAATAGCATGCAAATCGGCCAAAAAGAAAAAGCAATTATATTCTTCCTGCATTTTAACCCAATTTTTAATAGCACCTAAGTAATTACCGAGATGTAAAGAACCTGTGGCTTGAACGCCGGAAAGGATAGTTTTTTTCATTTAGTACCTTATTTATTTTATTCATTATAAATTTATGCTATATATCTTATACTTCTGTAAGTATGAACCGAGATTGTTGGGTGAGCATAATTATCGTAGTATGGTGTCGTACCGGCGTTGTTGCGTGGCTCGAAAAATGGTTCCAATGTCATACCGTGGCTTGACCACGGTATCCAGAAAAAGCTTTAATAAAAAGACTGGATGCCGTGATCAAGTCACGGCATGACACCGTACTTGTAATACCATACTATGATAATTATGAGCCACGCAATGCCTGTCAAGCCACGGGATGACATGCTTTAACCTATTATACCGGCAGTATATTTTATTAACAATTTTAATTAATTATTTATTTATGTTTTGGCGTTTAAGGATTTTACTATTTTATGGCTTACTTGCCATATTTACTTTTATTTTTTTTCTTATATGTTACATACCCGTAACGTTTTTCAATGTCAACTACCAAATAAGATATAAAATCGGCGTTATTTTTTCCTATGCTTTTATTTGGTTAGCAAGGTTTTGTTGTGGGCTTAAATATCAAGTTTCCGGTCTTGAGAAGCTGCCTAAAATACCTTCGATAGTTGTCTCTAATCATCAATCATTTTGGGATCAGATATTTATGCAACTAATTATTCCGGAGCATTCATGGGTGTTAAAACGTGAATTATTTAATATACCTTTGCTTGGATGGGGGCTTAGAATGGTTAAGCCTATTGCGGTAGATCGTAACGTTAATATTTCCGTTACTCAAATTTTAAGAGAAGGGCAAGAAAAAATAAAGCAAGGATTATGGTTAATTATTTTTCCCGAATCAACTAGAGTATTACCGGAAAAAACAGTAAAATTCAAACCGAGTGCCGTAAAATTAGCTTCGCTTGCAAAAGTACCGATCGTTATGATGGCACATAATGCGGGGCTTTTCTGGCCTAAAGGCTTTTGGTTTAAAAAACCCGGGACGATTCAAGTGAAAATTATTGATGTTATAAGCACAGAAGAAGTAGAGCAATCCGATGTACGAGAGCTTAATGAAAAAATAGAAAAGATAATTAACAAGGAAAAGCAAAAGTTGCTAAATTAATATTATTTTGATAGATTTAATTTTAATTATAGTTATCATTAAGTTACATAGATAAAAATATTTTTGAGAGGTATTTATGAAAAACGGAACACAATTAAAGCTAGTTGCGGTTATTGATAGTTTGCATATGATGCTTTACGATGCTCAAGGAATAAAAATTACCGGTAAGCCTGAAGAAATATCGTTAATGCCCGAAGAACATCACCATCATAGAGAAAAAAGCCAAAGTCATTATCAAAATAAATCAAATCCGGGTTCTTTGTTTGAACCGCACACTTCCCTAAAAGATATAGAGCATAAAGAAGCAGCAAGAAGCGTTGCTAAGCATTTAGATAAAATAATGCAAATACCGCATAAATATAAAGAATTAATTATTGTTGCCGAGCCGCAAATGCTAGGATGCGTAAGACAAGAGTTAAATAATAATTTAAAGAAAATGATAACAAAAGAGGTGGCTAAGGACTTAGTTCATCATAAAGCGGAGGCAATTGAGCGTGCGGTGTTTTCTTGAATGAAGCATAGACACTAGCATCGTCATTGCGAGGAGATTGAAGCGTTGTTGCGTGGATAGAATTTTGCAAAGCGTTCGAGTGTCATACCGTGGCTTGACCACGGTATCCAGAGAAAATCTTAGTAAAAGACTGGATGCCGTGATCAAGGAACTAGAATGACACCGTGCTTGTAACACCGTAATACGATAATTATGATCCATGCAACAACACTAATGCCGTCTCGCCATGACGAATTGATATTCACCTAAATTAATGAGATTAGTTTATGCAAAATGATATACAAAAAATATGCGTTATCGGTTCAGGGGTTATGGGGGCGGGAATCGCCGCTTTAATTGCTAACGCTTCTCATAAAGTCGTGTTATTGGATATTGCAGCGAGTGACCCAGACGATAAAAGTAAAATTGTTAAAAATGCGATAGAAAATTTGCATAAACAAAAACCTCCTGCCTTGTCTTTTCCTGATAAAGCAAATCTTATTACTATCGGTAATTTAGAGGATGATCTAAATTTAATTAAAGATTGTGACTTAGTTATTGAAGTTATTATTGAGAAGCTAGAAATAAAACATCAATTATATGATAAAATTACTCCTTATTTAAAGAAAGATGCAATTATTGCTTCCAATACTTCCACGTTGCCGTTAAAAAGGCTGAAAGAAAATTTGAGTAGCGAGTTTAAGACTCGATTTGTAATTACGCATTTTTTCAATCCGCCGAGATATATGGAGCTACTTGAATTAATTACGGATAATAAAGTAGAACCGGAAGTAATCGCCCAAGTTTCCGAATTTTTAACCGGAATTCTAGGTAAGACTATAGTAAAATGCAATGACACTCCTGGCTTTATTGCTAACAGAGTCGGGTGTTTTTTACTTGAGCTAGTAGTTCGCAAAGCTATAAAAGAGAATTTAGACCCTGTAATTATCGATAAAATATTTACTACTCAATTTGGTTTGCCGAGTACCGGAATTTTTGGCTTATATGATTTAATAGGTCATGACGTAATGAAATTAATATCCGGTTCGTTGCTTGCTAGCTTGCCGGAAAATGATTATTACCACAAAATTTATTTAAATGCTCCTACCCTTGATAAGATGATTGAAAGTAAATTAATCGGTCGTAAAGGAGGAGGGGGGTTTTATCGCTTCTCTTCAGTAAACGGGAAAAAAATAAAAGAGGTTATAAATTTAGCCGATTTATCTTATAAACCGGTACAGAAAATAGAAAATGAGTTTAAGGATGTTAATGAGCTTTTAACAAGCGATTCTATTTATGGCAAGTTTTTTGTTGAAGTTTTAACAGAATTTTATATTTATTTGACAGGTTTAATACCTGAAGTCACTAGCAATATTTATGATATTGATTTAGCTATGAAGCTTGGTTATAGCTGGAAATTTGGACCTTTTGAGCTACTGACATTTCATATAAAAGACAGCTGGCAATGGTTAATTCGTCAAGCTAATTTTATGAAATTGCCGTTTCCTAAGTATCTAGCAAATGCCAAATATAAAAATATTGATAAAGAAAAATTTAGCTCAAGAAAAGATATAACAAAGTTAAGTGAAATATTAGCAGAAAATGGTTCGGCTAAGTTATTACTCTATCAAGGTCAATTAGTTTTTATTATCAATACTAAAATGAATTGTCTAAATAAAGAGGTATTTGATTTACTACAAAAATCTGTCGAGGTGGCTGAGGATCAAAAGCAAAATCTTTATATTTGGTCGCCAGACAATAATTTTTCTGCCGGTGCCGATTTAAAATTAATTCTTTCTTATATAGAAAATCAGGATTTTCAAGACTTAGAAGAGTTTTTAAAGCTAGGGCAGCAAACTATGCAGAAGCTAAAATATTCAACTTCTCATATTGTTAGCTGTGCACTGGGGGTAGCACTCGGAGGCGGGTGTGAGTTGTTGCTTCATTCAAATTTTATAGTAGCTAACCAGGAATTAAATGCCGGACTTGTTGAAGCTTCGGTAGGTTTAATACCGGGGTGGGGCGGTGTTACGGAAATGTTTTTAAGAAGCGAAGGCGATAAAGATAAATTAGTTAAGAATATCAAAAATATTTTAACTTCAAATAAATCAAGTTCAGCCGATTATTTCGCCGCTGATTATAATATTGCTCATTTACAAATAAATATGAATAAGAATTATATTTTAGATGAAGCGTTGCAATTAAAATTACCTAAAAAAATCATACCGCCTGCCGGTAAAATAACCCTACCGAAAATCACTTTAGCCAATGAGTTAGATACCTCCAAATATAATGACGTACAAAATAAAATATTATCAAAGCTGCAGGATTTTATAAATAACCACTCAGAGATAAGTGAAGAAGAAATATTATCGTTTGAGCGAGAAATGTTTTTAGAGTTAGCTGAAGAACCGCAGATTGTCGATAAGTTGAGATTGATGTAAAAGCTACTGTCATGCCGTGACTTGATCACGGCATCCAGTCTTTTTATTAAGGTTTTTTCTGGATACCGTGGTCAAGCCACGGTATGACACCATACTTGTAATAACCATAATACGGTAAAATCGATCCACGCAACAATGCTATCTCGCCATGACGGCGAAAATATCCCCCTTAGTGAAGTAATTAATTACTGATATATTATACCAAATTTAATTTGGTATGTTTATGATTACTTTACTTGCAACAATAATAGGTTTTATTAGCTCTATATTGCCTGAAATTTTAAAAATATTAAAAGATCTTAATGATAAAAAACACGAACTACATATTTTAGATCGGCAGATTGAAAATAATAAACTTAATCACTCTAAAACTTTTACGGAACTAACTATCTCTAAAGAAATGGCAGAACAATACTCGCTTTACTCAACTTACAAATCAGGAATAAGTTGGGTTGATGCCTTAAATAGTTCGGTACGCCCCGTTTTAGCTTACAGCTTTTTTGCTATGTATGCGGGGGTTAAATATATCCAATATAAAGCTGTAAAAAGCACGGCTATTTTGGTAGAGTATCTGGATGTTTTATGGAGCATAGAAGATCAAACAATCTTCGCAGGGATTATTAGTTTTTACTTCGGTCAACGCACTTTTAGTAAGTTTTGGAAGCATAAGAACGCCAGATTACCATGAAAAATTAAGTTGTTGGGTGTCATTCCGGCAACAATGCCGAAATAAATTCAGGATAACTATTATTTTCTAGATTGCCACGTCGGCATAAATGCTTCCTCGCAATGACGATTCTGGCAACCATACAATAATGCTCCGTTTTCAAGGGAATAATACCCAATAATTAAATATTCTGTAAATTCAACACCTCTTTAATTAAAGGGATAGTTACTTTACGTTTGGATGTTAGAGCGAAATGATTAATTTGCTCTAATATTTCTATAATTTCTTTATGTTGTTTTGGCAGGTTTACTAATAAAAAATCTACGATGCTTTCGGGGATTGTTATAGAAGAAGTAGCAAAATGTTTGAAGATTAATATCCTCATTAATTCATCGTCCGGCGGCTCTATTTCAATAGTTAATACGGATTTTATTCTTGAAGATAAATCGGGCAATATAAAATTTTTGCTTATATTAGACTGCGTCAGCAATAAATATTTTTGCCGCTCATTAATTAGGTTAAATAAATGCAATAGAATTACCTCTTGCCATTTTTCAATATCTTCAATAATGAAACTATTATATTTAGCTAAAATTTCTTCATCAAAAAAAATATCTTTAATGATAAAGCTGTTAGCTAGGTTTTGCCATATTTTTGCAAGGTAGGTTTTGCCTGAAGCAGGTGCTCCTTTAATTAACAGCGTGAATTTATAAGGATTTACTCCCCAATTTGTTTGCCGGTTTTTTAACGTATTATGAGCGAGCTTATTAGAGCTAGAAACAATAAACTCATCGGGATGATATTGTGTATTGTTAGGTAAAGGAAATATAAGTTGCTGCATGGCTCCGATGTCATTCCTGCGGAAGCAGGAATCCAGAAAAAATAACCTTAATACTGGTACAAAAATTACATATTTGATAAAATAAACATATAAAAAACAAGTTTTTTATATGTTTTACTGGATTCCCGCCTTTAGCTAGAATGACATAATAAGTATCCCTAATCTTTATCGCTCTTGACTATAAAATTTACTAGCTTTGTAAAAGTCAATTACGTTAAAAAGTAGAATTTTGGTAATGCCGGCGATCGGTATAGCAAAAAATATGCCGACAAAGCCGAATAAACTACCGCACGCCAAAATTGAGAATATTATCCAAACCGGATGAAGACCTATTTTATCACCGATAATTTTAGGCGTTAAAATATACGATTCGCCGATATTACCGATAAGATAAATTATTATTATATATAACAATTTTATTTTCATACCGAAAGTTAAATAGCCGACAATTAGTGCCAGAGAAAAAGATATTAAAGTGCCGATAAACGGGATGATAACAAGAAAACCGCTTAAGATACCAAGTAAAATGGCTAAATCTACCCCGACAATAGATAATGAAATGCTATAAAAAACCGATAATAATAAGCAGATATTTAGCTGTCCCCTTATATAAGCCGATAGTAAACTATTAATGGAAAATAATATTTCCGTTATTTTCTTTTTGCTGTGTAACGGTAATAATGATTCCATATTTGCTATAATTTTTGGCCAGTCCCGTAAGAAATAAAATAATATTATAGGTATTAATAACAATAATACAAATATATTGATTGTAACTATCGTATAGCGCCAGAAATTATTAGCAAGGCTGGTTAATATAGTGAATATATTATTTATAAAATTACTTAGCGAATCTTTAATTTTATCGGCAATATTCGGCTCTATTGAATAAATTTTTGCCGAAAGATGCGGCATTATTTCTGCTTGAAAATAATTTTTATATTTAGGTACGTTATTTATAAAAATAGAAATTTGTTGATAAATTATCGGCAATAATATAATAAGTGCTACAAAAAATACTCCTAAAAAAATCAGGAATATTATAGATGCCGCTAGGTTTCTCGGTAGTTTGAGCCGTGATACAATAAAATCAATAGTCGGTTGTAATAAGTAAGCAATTATAAAAGCAATAAAGAAAGGTTTTATAACACCTGAAATTAATGTTGAGGCAGTTATAAAAACCCCTAAAAGGAGAAACCAAAATATAGCTATTCTATTCAAAATATTTCCCTTTTTTGATTAGGTTATTCCGGTGTCGTACCGCAGTTAATTCGATGCCATTCCCGTTAAACGGAGTGTTGTTGCATGGCTTGAAAAATGGTTCTAATGTCATACCGCTTGACCTACTAGTGTACGAACGTTTAAATAAAGAGGTGAAAATTCTGTCATTCCGTGGCTACGACCACGGAATCCAGTCTATAATGTCATAAAAAGACTCTAAAATAAGCCTAATACTGCTTTATTTTTCTGGATGCCGTGATCAAGTCACG
>JAJIYK010000017.1 GCA_020881235.1 Rickettsia endosymbiont of Oxypoda opaca
ATCGGGAATGTATATAAGCAGAGGTGAATCGAAATGAAACGATAGTGTTGTGGATAAATTAAAGCGTGTTCAGCATAACAAGACTGGATGGTCACGGCGTCAAGAGACGCCTCGCCATGACGACTCCGAGAGCCACGCAACAATACCTCGTTTCCACAGGAATGATACCGAAACACAACAAACCCTTCTCGCAATAGCGAAATTCTTTACATATTATCAAACATTTGCTTACGAGCAACTTTTCTTATTCTTCTAGCAGCTTCTTGACCTTTGCGAACACGCTTTGCTGAGCGAGTTTCATAATAACGCTGTTCTTTCATTTTACGAAAAATAAGCTCTCTTTGTGACTTTTTTTTCAAAGCTTTTAGAGTGTTATCACAATTGCCGGCGTGAACATTTACTAATATCACTAAAATTACTCTCCTTAAATAATTATATATATCATTGAACAATATTCGTATTATCTATATACTAGGCTTATGTGTCAAGCCTAAATATAGGTATCCTAATATGAATATCCCTGAAGAATACTATACCAAGAAGATAAGCTTTATGCAATCTTTATTAACGTTATTGCCGTTTAATGAATGGAATAATAATTTGCTTGCGGAAGCTGAAGAACAAAGCGGGTTTGCCAGCGGATATAACACTCTGCTTTTTCCGAACGGTTTACAAGAAGTTATAGATTTTTTTGAAAGTCGGCAAGATGATAAAATGCTAATGCAGTTAGCCGCAGTTGAAGCTCCAAAAAAAATAAGAGAAAAACTATCTTTAGCTTTAAAAATTAGAATTAAAAATTGCACACCGATTATTCATAGTAAAAACGCTGCTTATTTTGCCATGCCTAGTAATATATTATTTGCCACAAACTTAGCTATGCGTAGCTGTGATATTATTTGGCGTTATGCGGGAGATAAGTCCCTTGACTATAATTACTATACTAAAAGAGGGTTGCTATTTACTGTTTATCTGCCTGCAATTCTATATTATATCCAAGATGAATCGGAGAATTACGTTGAGACCGATAAGTTTATTGAGACTTCTGTAGAAAATATAGTAAAAACTTTCTCACAAATGAAAAAATTACTTGACCCTTCAAATATCCCCATAGTTAGAATGTTTTAAGTAATGGTATATTAAAAAATGTTTTTGAGGGACTTAAATACTTCAGAATCGTTACGCTTTCCAACTAATATCACATAAATTGTAGTTTCATTAAAGCGGTAAATTACTCTATATTCTCCAATATCACATCTATGGAACTTTGGATAACCTACTAATAATTTACTATCATTAGAGATAGGATTATTTACTAAGGATAAAATCTTATTTTTAATTTGACGCTGATGTTTTTCGGGATAACGTTCTAATATTTTTATTACCCTCTTTTCTAAAACTATTTCTTTCATTAGCTTTTAAGGAACTTGTCTGATTCTTTTGCTGATAACCACTGCGGTTGTTGTTCTATATTCGTTGCTGCTTTTCCCCAATAATCATCTTCAAGTTTGATAAAATATTTATAATCTACTAAAACAACGGTGGGTCTACCTTGTTTGTTGACTATTATTGGTTCTCTTAATGCTTGATCAATAATTTTTCCAGGATTTTTATTTAATTCAGTCGCAGATATATTCATATATTTTACGTATTATATTTATAATATCTATAATAACATTTATATTAACGAACTACAAACAAATTATGTATTTATCTCTTTATCATTATCTATTATATTATAAACCAAACTAATTATAATAATTCTAAAATAATGACAAAAAAATATTACCCTGAAGTAGGTTCAAATGCTGATTTTGCAGCTATAGAAAAAGAAATATTAGCCTATTGGCAAGAAAATAATATATTTCAAAAATCTATCGATAATAGAAGCAGCGAATCCGAATTTATCTTTTACGACGGTCCGCCTTTTGCTAACGGTTTGCCGCATTACGGGCATTTGCTTACCGGCTTTATTAAAGATGTATATGCTCGCTACCAAACTGCAAAAGGTAAAAAAGTTGAAAGGCGTTTTGGCTGGGATTGCCACGGCTTACCGGCGGAAATGCAATCTGAGAAAGAACTTGGCATTTCAGGAAGGTTAGCTATTAATAACTACGGTATTGAAAAATTTAATGAACATTGCCGTAAGTCGGTGATGAAATATGCCGGCGACTGGGAAGAATACGTAACTCGTCAAGCAAGATGGGTGGATTTTAAGAATTCTTATAAAACGATGGATAAGAATTTTATGGAATCCGTTTTATGGGCATTTAAGGAACTCTATAATAAAGGATTATTATATGAATCGATGCGAGTCATGCCTTATTCCTGGGCTTGCGAAACACCATTATCTAACTTTGAAACCAGGCTTGATAATTCATATCGTGAAAGAGCCGATAAAGCAGTAACGGTTAGTTTTATACTATGTCATCCCGGGGCAAAGACCCCGGGATCCAGTAAGAACCCTGAAACAACTAATATTATAAGTTGTTTTCTGGATACCGTGGACAAGCCACGGTATGACACCGGGGGCTTTTCGGGAATGACACAGGGGGGTAATTATGAAGAATATAGATTACTTGCTTGGACGACCACGCCCTGGACATTGCCGTCAAACTTAGCACTAGCGGTAGGTAGCGATATCGAATATGCGTTAGTTCCTAAAGAAAATATTTGTTATATTTTAGCTAAGTCTTCGGTCGGTAAATATATAAAAGAATTAGGACTTAGCGGTGAAGAAAATTTTGAGATAATTAAAGGCAGTGAATTAGCCGACCTTTCATATAAACCGTTATTTAATTATTTTGCCAATCATCCGAACAGCTTTAAAATATTTGCCGGCGACTTTGTCGTTGAGGGTGACGGTACCGGTATAGTACATATGGCACCGGGATTTGGTGAAGATGATCAAATACTTTGCGAATCCAAAGGAATTGAGCTAGTTTGTCCGGTTGATAATAGCGGGAAATTTACCAAAGAAATTCCCGATTTTGAAGGTCTACAAGTATTTGATGCTAACGATAAAATAATTATTAAACTTAAAAACCAAGGAAACTGGTTTAAAACCGAACAATATATTCATAACTATCCCCATTGTTGGCGGACGGATACACCGCTTATATATAAGGCTGTGCCGTCATGGTATGTTAAAGTAACAAACTTTAAAAACAGAATGGTTGAGTTAAATCAGCAAATTAACTGGATACCTACACATGTAAAAGATAATTTATTTGGTAAATGGCTTGAAAATGCTCGTGATTGGTCAATAAGTCGTAATAGATTTTGGGGTACACCTTTGCCGGTTTGGAAATCTGATGACCCTGCTTATCCACGCATTGACGTATACGGATCAATTGAAGAATTAGAGCGTGATTTTGGCGTTAAAATTCTAGATCTACATCGTCCATTTATTGATGAGTTAACAAGACCCAACCCGTCCGATCCAACGGGCAAATCCACGATGAGAAGAATAGAAGACGTATTTGATTGTTGGTTTGAAAGTGGGTCAATGCCCTATGGGCAAGCTCATTACCCCTTTGAAAATAAAGAATGGTTTGAAAATCATTTTCCGGCTGACTTTATAGTTGAGTACTCAGCTCAAACTCGTGGCTGGTTCTATACTTTAATGGTATTGTCTACTGCACTTTTCGATCGCCCGCCATTTTTAAATTGTATATGCCACGGCGTAATTCTTGATGCTACCGGTCAAAAATTATCGAAACGCCTTAATAATTATGCCGATCCGTTAGAGCTATTTGACAAATACGGCTCGGATGCTTTAAGGGTTACAATGCTATCGTCAAATGTCGTTAAGGGGCAGGAATTATTGATTGATAAAGACGGCAAAATGGTATTTGACACTTTGCGTTTATTTATCAAGCCTATTTGGAACGCTTACCATTTCTTTACTATGTACGCCAATGCCGATCAAATCAGAGGGGAGCTTAATTTTACTTCCGCTAATGTGCTAGATATTTATATAATATCAAAGCTTAAAATAGCCGTGCAAAAAATCGCAGAAAGTTTAGATAATTTTGATACGCAAACTGCTTATTATGCGGTGACGGATTTTTTTGAAGTTTTGAATAACTGGTATATTCGCCGCAGTCGCGGACGATTTTGGAAAAGCGAAAAAGATGAAGATAAGCAAAATACTTATAACACACTATATTCTTGTCTTATAACTATGTCAAAAGCCATGTCCGCTTTACTGCCGCTAATCTCGGAAGCTATTTATTTGGGATTGACTGGATCGGTAAAAACCGAAGTATGTCATTCCCGCGAAGGCGGGAATCCAGAAAAAAAACAGAGTCATCCTGAACTTGTTTCAGGATTTAATAAAAAGATGCTGAATCAAGTTCAGCATGACGGTCTAGATTCCCGCCTTCGCGGGAATGACACTGAAAAATGTATAAGCGTACACTTAACCGACTTTCCTATTCTTGCGGAATTTGAAATAAATCACGAATTAGTAAGCACGATGGATAAGGTGCTAGATATTTGTAGTAATAGCCTATTTGTTAGAAGTCTTGAAAATATTAGGGTACGCCAACCATTAGCATCTTTGAGTGTTATAAGCAAAGATAATGATTCTTTGAAAATTTTTGAAGACTTAATTAAAGATGAGATTAATGTTAAATCGGTAATTTATCGTGATGATTTAGAAAGTTACGCAACTAAAAAATTATCAATTAATTTTCCGGTACTCGGTAAACGCTTGCCGCATAAGATGAAAGATATTATAGTGGCTTCTAAAAAAAATGCGTGGGAGCTAACAAAAGAAGGCTTATTAATTAGCGATGAAATATTAAATTCCGATGAGTTTAGTGTAATTTTAGAGCCGCATCAAACTATAAAAGGTGCAAAAGCCTTTGCTGACAATATCGGTTTATTAGTACTTGATTTAGAGTTAACGCCGGCATTAATCCAAGAAGGTACGGCAAGGGATTTGGTGCGTTCCATTCAGCAAGCTCGAAAAGATGCCGATTTTTCAATAAGCGACCGAATTATGATCGAAATCACCGGTGATTTAGATTTATCCGTAATATTAGAGCAATACGGCGATTTTATCAAAGAGCAAACTTTAGGTGAATTTAGCCACGATTTCACCGCCGATTATGTAAGCGATGTGGAACTTGAAGGACAGAAACTTAAAGTGAAGATTAAGAAAATAATATTGTGAAAATCTAAAATAAAAGCATCTATGAAAACCATTTTACCTAAACGTTCGCTTGAAGTTCAAGACAGGGTTGATTAAGTACGGTGTCATACCGTGGCTTTGACCCTGTGTTGTTGCATGGCTCGAAAAAAGTGCTGTATGTCATTCCCGCAAAAGCGGGAATCCAGACTTTTTTTGTCATGCTGAACTCGTTTCAGCATCTTTTTTAGTAGATACTGAAATAAATTCAGGATGACTATAATTTTCTGGATTCCCGCCTTCGCGGGAATGACATATTGCTACTTTTACTGAGTCATGCAACAAGGGCGTCTCGCCAT
Source organism: Rickettsia endosymbiont of Oxypoda opaca (assembly GCA_020881235.1). Lineage (GTDB taxonomy): Bacteria > Pseudomonadota > Alphaproteobacteria > Rickettsiales > Rickettsiaceae > Rickettsia. Next base: position 5,494 of record JAJIYK010000017.1, read on the forward strand.
GACGATTCCGGGAGCCACGCAACAACGTCAATGCTACGCTGTGTTGTACGAACGTTAAAGAAAAGGCTGTGTCATGCCGTGACTTGATCACGGCATCCAGAAAAATAAAGCAGTATTAGGCTTATTTTAGAGTCTTTTTATGACATTATAGACTGGATTCCGTGGTCGTAGCCACGGA
>JAJIYK010000018.1 GCA_020881235.1 Rickettsia endosymbiont of Oxypoda opaca
ATTACAAAAAACCCCGTCATTGCGAGGAGGTACGTAGTACCGACGTGGCAATCTAGGAAAAAAACAGCAAAAAATGCTATGAAAATTATTATTTTCTAGATTGCCACGCCGCTTGCAGCGGCTCGCAATGACGTTACAGGTGTTCACGCAACAATGCCTTCCAGCACAGGCGGGAATTCAGAGAATATTTAAACGAATTATATAGTAAATTTTTATATAATTTTGCCTATTTTAAGTGTTTTTTCTGGATTCCCGCTTTCGCGGGAATGACATCAAAAATTGTGAGTGTTCACAGAATGATATTTTTAAAAATGGTGATTTGGATCGATTCGCATATTATCAAAGTTAATTTGTAGTTCCTGCTCTAAAATTTCATATAATTTCATATCGGTTTTTGTTTGCCAAATACCTAATTCATAAAAAAAATGATAAGGACCGCTAATAGGTGAAGACAACCAAATTTCCTTAGCTGCACTATGCTTATTAATTACAAAAATGCCTTTATCGGTAATTAGATTTAAAATATCCCCCTGAAAATCTACATCTATGAGGCAATTTTTATCTTCCGTTTCAATTATATCGGCTATCAAACTAATTGTTTTTTCTGCTATTTTGGCGAATTCGGTATTTTCCATTATTCTATTATTATTAAAATTTTGTACACAGAGCCTAATCATTTATGTTTATTATATCTGTCGGCAGTATTTCTATTTGCGGCGTTTTAATAAGCAAACTTTTTCTGTAGTTGTCTACATGCTTATTATGATCAGCAATATTATTAGAAAAATTATGCCCCCCCTTACCGTCGACAACAAAGTATAATGAGTTAATTTTAGCCGGATTTGCTACCGCTTCTAGCGAGCCTTTGGAAGGGCAACAAATCGGACCGGGCGGCAGCCCTTTTATATAATAAGTATTATACGGTAATTCTTGTAGCAAATCTTTTCGAGTTAAAGACCTACCTAACTTGACTTTTCCTTCGGTTAGTGCATATATCGTAGTAGGGTCGGCTTGTAATTTCATATTTTTCCGAAGACGATTTAAGAATACCGCAGCAATCATAGGTTTTTCTAAATTTGAACCGGCTTCTTTTTCAATTATAGAGGCAAGCGTCAATACTTCAAGCCTAGTTTTTAACGGCGAATCAGGTGAGAGCTTTGCCATAGTCTCATCTAAATTAAAAGACATTAGCTTTCTCATCCTATCAATTATTTGTTCTTTCTGATCACCGTAAGAATAAAAATAAGTTGAAGGCATCAAAAAACCTTCAGGAATAATACCTTTTATCTCACCTATTAAACGATCTTCTTCGTTAATCTTTTTTACGATCTCACTGACCCACACCCCTTCGGGAATAACTAACTTATGTATAATAGATTTACCGCTTGCTAAAATTTTTAAAGTTTGCAGCGGAGAGATATTACTCGTAAAAATATATTCACCGCTTTTAAGCGGATTTTTTAAAGAATAAAGCCTGGCAATGATTGTAAATAGTTCCGGATATTTGATTATATTGTTATTATAGAGCTTTGTAACAATTTGATTTACGGAAAGTTTAGGCTCAATAATTAATGTTTTATTTTCAGGCAACGATCCCGGTACAAAAAGATAAAATATACTAAAATTTAAAAAAGTAATAAATAAGATTAATAATAAAATTATAAAAGTAAACTTAGCTTTCAACGTTTTTTTTAACATGGTAACTATATATATATTAACATAAAAAACCCGTCATTACGAGAGACGGTTGTTGCGTGGCTCTAAAAATGGCTTCAATGTCATACCGTGGCTTGACCCTCCAGTGTACGAACGTTGAAAAAAAGCTGTGTCATGCCGTGACTTGATCACGGCATCCAGGAAAATAAAGCCATATTAGACTTATTTTAGAGCCTTTTTATGACGTTATAAAACTGGATGCCGTGATCAAGTCACGGCATGACACCGTACGCTTTACAAAAATTCGAGTCATGCAACAACGCCCGCCACGATGCGACATAACATTTTAGGCGATTTTAACTATAGCTGATTTATTTCCTCTAAGCTTAATTTAGTTACTTTTGCTACAAATATAGGGGTCATTCCTAATTTTATTAATTCTATAGCAACCTCTTTCAATATTTCTTTATTATTAGCGGTAATAAATGCATCCGTTATATTAGCGTTATTTAATTCTTTGTCCGGTAAATCCATTTTTTTAGGTCTAATTTCATTTAACCTAGCAGGAAGGGTAATAATATAGTTCGCTTCAGCAAAGCGATTTAAGATAAGAACAATTTTACCGTAATGAGCGTTAATTATTTTTTGTATCTCTTCGGAACGAATTTCATTTATCGTAGTATATGCCGGACGTATCATTTTTCTTATGTCTTCCGGCGTTAAAGTAGAGTTTTTTCCGATAATTAAAATTTTTACCGCATCACGTTTAAGTTGTTGAAAATTATTCAATGATTCAAGGTCATATAGTAATTCACTATCTTCAACTATTACCGAAATATTTGGCGTAGAAGAATTCATAACGGCATGATTAAAGCAATCAAAAAGCGTTTCTTTAATAAGCTTTGGATCAAGCTGTATTTCTGTTAAGTTACTTTTAAAATCAATAGGTATTTCAAGGTGAGAATAACAGTGAAGCTTTTTATATTCACTAATTACATTTTGCAAAAAAGGCTGAAATTTTACTTTTTCAGGAAAAATTTTAATTTTATCTTTTATTTGAAAAATTACGGTATCTAAATACTCCGCTCCGGATTTTAGTTTTTCTACAATATTTACCAATTCATGTTTTATATTTTTTAAATTATTGGGATTTTGCTTATGTAACTCCTGTTCTAAGTTATTAATTTGTCGATGAATTGATTTAAATACTGCTATACATTGATCATCAAGGCGGGAGATAAAATCTTCACGATAATTTGCGAGTTTTATCAACTCTAACTGTTGTTGTTTATTATTATTGTTAAGGTAAATTCTTATTGTTTCAGCCATTTCCTCATTCTGTTGTTTCGGTTTAAGGAAAATAATTATTACGGTACCTATCAAGAGAAGAGCATATAAAATAAATTGATTATATTCTATAACCATTTTAATATTACTGCCTATATAATAGGAGTATATTTCAATAGCCAAATATACTCCCGATATAATCATTATAAAAGCAATATTCCACCGTACTATAATTGCCGCTACTACAATATTTAATATAAATATCGTAACTTGTAAGTGTGAAAAGCTGCTTAATAAAACAAAGAAAGTACTACAAACTATCAATAAGTAAAAAACCGATATATACCATGCCGGTCTTATAATAATATTATTTTTAATGCTAATCGGCCAAATCGGATAAGTCAAAAAGCTAATAGAAAGAATTAACATACTTTCAAAGAAAAATAATAATGTTTTATTACCTATTATATTTGTTATGGAATACATACTGCTGATAGTCGAAACTATACAGAATACTCCAAAACCTGTATAAATTAACTCATTTTTAGGTGCATTTTGGTTAAAAAATGTTACAATATTAAATTTCTTAATAGAATTAACTACAGCATTAAACTTATTTGTCGGTCTAATAATCGGTTCTTTTTTTTGCCATCCTCCAGGTTGCTTTAGTAAATAATGACTCCCCATTAAAAATATGAAATTAACTACCATACCGGGTAGAATACTATCGACATTTGTAATATCCATAAAATATATTCGCCATATTATAACAGCGATAAGACCTGCTCCCATTCCTATAAATACGGATTTAGTCGAGGTACGAAACCCAAGTATTGCAAGGATAAGAGGAACATCGATAATAGGGATATAAAAGCTTTGCGTCATAAATACAAGCGGTAATAAATCATATTCTAACAAAGCCAAATATATAGAAATGCCGCCAAGCGTAATAGAGATAATTTTAGATAAAACTAGTTCATTTTTAAATTTAATATTTAACGGACTACAAAAATCATGAGTTAAAAGTACGGAAGAAGCGTTTATATTTGAATCGGCCGTAGACATACACATTGCGACAATCCCTATTAATATAAAGCTTTTTAATCCCGTGTGAGAATATTGACCTATTATATATTGAACCAAAGAAGTTGGCTCAAGGTTAGGGTGTATACTATATAGTAAAAAGGCAATCCACGCCATGCTGAGCAAAATTACCATCAATATAAACGCAGAAATGGTAAAAGCTTTTTTTACTTGCGGTATACTTCGCCCCATCGCTACCCTTTGAAACATCACAGGGTTAATGTCCGGCAAAGAAAATAGTATAAATAATAATAATAATGACCAAAAATTTGGATTTGAAAAACCCCAAAATTGTTTATAGTCAAATATTGGGCTGGTTAATGCATTGGCAAAAGTAAAATTAGGTTGGCTATTAAAATCACTCCATAATACAAATCCTAGAACCGGTATTAATACCCCAAAAGTAAAAAATTGTATTATATCGGTGAAAGTAACGGACTTAATACCGCCGAAAGCCGAATAAATTATTACTATACCGGCTGCTAAAAAAATCGGCGTATTACCGGATAATCCAACGAAATTTTTAAGAACTTCGCCGAAAACTTTAAATTGAACGGCTATAAAACCTGCCGACGCTATAGTACCGGAAATAGCTGAAATAATACGGACATTTTTACCGTATAATTTTCCCATTGATTCCGCAACTGAAATGCTACCTAAAAACTTCCCCATTTTAGGAATAAATAAATATGCATTTAAAAGCAGACAGACTACCATACCAAGGCAACCAATGGTGTAATGTAGTCCTGTATTATAAACTTCCGCTAAAGTAATAAAGAGATAATCCCCGCCGATCCACGTAGCGATTATAGTAGAAACTAAGGCACCCGTGCTAAAATTTCTTCCGCCAAGTGCATAATCTTCTATAGTTTTAACTTTTCTACCGTGATAAAGCCCAAATGATAGGTTAACTAATAAAAAACTAAGGAAAATAATTGTATCTAAATTCCAATTAATATTCATGCATGATTCTCCTGATAAAAAATTACCGTTATTAGGTCCTGTGAACAAAATTTAAATTATTTATACTTTGTCCACAAAACCTAGCTTAGCTAGGCAGTATTTGTTATAGGGATGTCATTCTCGCTAAAGCGTGGTCTTGTTGCATGGCTCACGGAATCCATGGCGAGCGACTGAAAGCACTGTTGTGTGGTTCGATTTTATCTCGTCATTGCGAGGAGGCATTGTTGCGTGGATCATAATTTACCGTATTATGGTTACTACAAGTATGGTGTCATACCGTGGCTTGACCACGGTATCCAGAAAGAACCTTAATAAAAAGACTGGATGCCGTGATCAAGGAACTAGAATGACACCGTACGCTTTGCAAAAATTCGATCCATGCAACAATGCCTTGCGGGAATGACACCAAAAATTAAAGCCACGCAACAACGCAGGTACAAGTCACGGCATGACACCATACTTGCCGATATTTAGTAAATATCCTTCACAGAATCTAAAATATTAATAATTTATATTTAAAAAAACAACCATTAATTGTGAGTATTACATAAAATTTATTTATATGGATACCCAAACCGTCATGGCTAGCGACTGAAGGCTTTGTTGTATGGATCGATCTTACCTCGTCATTGCGAGGAGGGATTGTTGTGTGGATCATAATTTACCGTATTATGGTTACTACAAGTATGA
>JAJIYK010000019.1 GCA_020881235.1 Rickettsia endosymbiont of Oxypoda opaca
AAGTTAACAGGGGACGAAATAAAAAAGTTAGAAGATGTATTTACTCACTGTGCCTCACTCGAATGCCTTGCTCTTTCTAACAACGATCTTACAAGTAAAGAAGCGGAAATTTTAGCCGGTATCCTTGCCAATAATAAAACCATACAATCTCTTTCTCTTAACAACAATAAAATAGGCGATAACGGCTTAAAAGCTTTTGCTAAAATAGCCGAAAAATCTCCTGTTACATTCCTTAACTTTAGTGACAATAATATAAGCGATAGAGGGTTTAAATTTTGGGCAGAAACACTTAAAAAAAATACTAGCCTCACTAATTTTAATTTCCATAATAATAAAATACATGATGAAGGAGCAAAGGCTCTAGCAGAGGCTCTACTTTCTAATACTAGTATTAAAAGATTTACTATTGTAGTAGAAGGTCTTACAAACGAAACTATAGAATTATTAAGGGATGTAGTTAATGACAAAGATATTATCGTTAAGCAATCTCTGGCTACCAAATTATTACCTGATGCATTAGATGTATGGGTAGAGGAGGTGATTCCTGCATTGCAGCTAAAACCGACAGAGCAACTTAGTAACCATGAAGAAGCGGGTAGTGTAACTAATGAAACTACACCACAGCAGGCAATAGTAGTTGTCAATCCGGAAACAACATTAGAATTGTTGGATAAATATGGCAAAAAGTTTAAGACAGTATTGGAAAAAGGTGAAATTTTGGATAAGCTAAACATAAAGCCTAATCCTATAAGGAAAGAAGACCAGAAAGCTTTAATTATTTTAGGCAATCCCGGCAGCGGCAAAACTACTTTGGCTAACTTATTTGCCACTGAAACACTTACAATAGGCATGAACAAGGAAGGCAAATTACTAAAACTAAAAGATTCTTTAGGTTTCTCTTTGCCTCTAGATTATAGTTCATCGAATAAAGCTGTTATAAATATAGCAAAACCAGATCCAAATTTAATAATATGCGAGAGTAATTACCTGCATGATACGCTTTCTACGCCCGAAAAAATTATTAATGAATTTTATATAACAAAAATACTAAGTAATTATCCTACTAAATTTATTGTTACTATAAAAGATAGCGAACTTGAAAACGGATTTATAGCTATAATAGAGAAACTTTCTATTTTATTGAAAGATATCCCATTAACTCCTGATAGCCTTTATTTAGTTGTTACCGATGTTCCTACACGTAAAAACTCTGATCATATATTTTATACTCTTGTGGATATTGTTCGCAAATATAGCATAAACTGTAACCTAAATCATACCTATGAGGCATGGGGAAAGAAGCAACAAGAGATCGAGGGTTGTTTAGCAGAGCAAACCTCAATTTGTCTTTTTCCTGCTTTTTCTCCCGGTACTATAAATTTGGATAATTTTAAAGAGATTTTTCAAAAATCATTTCCTACTTTAACCAATAATAAAGTAACGATAAGTTCTATGAATATGATGGAACTTTTAAGTCTACAAACCTTTATTAAGCACGGGCTAATAGAAAGTATCAGTGAGCTAAGCGAAGCAATAAGTAAAAAGTGGCAAGATGAAAAAAATACAATATTTAATATAGCAAGAGGAGGCTATGATGGGGGGACTCTAACTCCACCTGATAGTAAAGCATTAAAGGCACTAATAGGCATTTTTAAAAAATTAACTAATAAGTCTTTTGATACTATTCTGGATAATAATGCAAAATTGTTAGCATTGAATAATGCAGTATTTTCTGCTTTAAATAATGAGGAATTAAAGGAATTAACAGATAAATTAAGCAATTATATAGATTATTTAAAATATTTTACGGCAATAAGTGTAGATAATAGAGAAAATATAAATACAAACATGCATGAGAATTGGTTTGAAATGTTAGCTGACGGAGTTTTAAGTATTGGGGATATAAATAAGCAATTAATAGAAGCTTTCAAAGATAATATACAAGGTGGTGAAAGTCCTTTTTGTAAGAAATTAGAGCTAGCTTTGGAAAATTTTTGTAACTCTATAGAAAATATAAAAAAATTAACCCCGAATACTCTAAATAACATCGATTGCTTAAAAAACTTACAAGAAATTTTTACAACAAAAGAAATAAGCAGTTTTAAAATAATTAAGCATAATTTATTTACAGCGGTGAACATTTTATTCCTTAACGATAATGAGGAGCTAAATGGTAAGTGTTTAAAAGATTTTATAACATATAATATAAAAATATTAACGAAGTTAATTGAAAAGCCAACGCCTGAAATATTAACCGAAATATGGCAAGGATTTACCGGCTCAGTATCCGTTAGCACAAATATTGATGAAACCATATATAACAAGCTACTTACGGCAATAATAGAGCCTGGTTTGAGTATGGGATTCTATAGTCAACTAGAAGAACTATTAAAATACTGTGGCAGAGGAAATGAGTCGAATCCAGAATATAAAGAAAAAATGGCTGAAATTTATTGTAAAATGGGTAATGGGGGTTTTGATGGAGCTGAACTTTTTGAGAGCTACAACCCGTCTGAGGTTATGGGAAATACGGTAGGTTTTGATCCGGCTTTTATCGGATAAAAATAGTACAGCTAAATTCAGAAAGCGGAAGATTTGATGAATTTAAAGGCGAGCCTACGCAGCGTGGCGTTGGGCGTTGCCCGCATGGCTCGAATTTTTGGTGTCGTTCCTGCGTGGCGTTGTTGCGTGGATCGATTTTACCTCATCATCGCGAGGAGGGACGAGTGTTGTTGCCTGGCTCTAATTTTTGCAAAGTGTACGGTGTCATGCCGTGACTCGATCACGGCATCCAGGCTTTTTATTAAGGTTTTTTCTGGATACCGTGGTCAAGCCACGGTATGACATTGAAGCCATTTTTCGAGCTATACAACAACGCCAATGCCTCCTTGCAATGACGATTTGGGGTATCCACGCAACAACGCTGCACTGCGTACTAAAGTATGTGAGTACAGACGAGTTCTTTCAAATGTGCTTGTATCAAGCGATCGCAATTGTGTCATTATGCTCAGGTGTTTCCCCAAGTGCCTTATATGGAGCGTTAGATTGAGCAGAAATATAAAAATTATCAGTGATAAGTGCTTTATCCATACGCTCCATAAAAAACTTTTCTATTTTTGGTTCGGTTTTAGATAACATTTGTGTAATGTGCAACTTAGTAGGTTCATCATCAACAAATATCTCAACTATCTCTCCTTTTTTTAATAACCAAGGTAAAGAGTCCCTTACCGTTGTAACTATTTCCGGATAATGTTCTTTAAATTTTTTAAGGCAGGTAGGATTTGTTTTATTAATACCCGCTTTTGCTATCGTTGTGCACATTTCTTGAAGTACAAATATTCTGAAAATATTGATCTCTTCATTTGAAGGTGTAATGTCTTTAGCACAGTTATAACGCCCATCTTTTAGAATTGTTCCGATCCCGCTTTCTTTAGTACCCCAAAGCCAAGGATTATAATCCTCCCATTGACCTATTGCAGCTTTCTTGGAAATTGTCTCTTTAATCGGATCAGGTACTTTTTTCGCTATTTCATATAACTCATATTCTATACCTATCGATGAATTTTGTTTTATCTTGTCATTTAACCATATTTCCGATAATTGACCTTGTTTTGTAACCTCTATAATTTGTTCAATAAATTCCTTAGGATTTTCCACCAAGTCTTTGGAATTATTATATAAATAGCTTATCAAAAGAGTAGCATCTTGAAATGCTAATTTTGTAACCTCATCATCGATTTTCTCACCCTTAATTTTAATTCCTACTGAAGAGTAAGCTTTTTCTTGAATAAGGAATATTTTTGTTTTTAAGAAATTAACAACAGTTTTTAAAGCACTATTTTCTTCATTTACTTCAACAGCTACTAAATTCTCTTTTTTTAAGTGAGCAAAAATTATTGCTAGTTGTTGAAGTACCTGCATTACCTCTGTTTTAGAATTAAATTTACTGTGTGTAATGTCATTTAAAGCGTATACTTTTGTCAGCAATGTTTTAGTTAAAGTAGTATTGTACCAGTTGTCAAAAGCGTCATGTATAGTACCTATTAGACAACCATATAATGGTATACCTGAAAAACCGCATAATGGTATTATACCTGGAAGAACATCTAAAAAGTAACATAAAAATTTTTGGGCAGAGGTTATTGATAGGCGTTCAATTTGTCCTCCGTTTGCTACTGTTAGTTCGGTATTGATATTTCCGCAAGCATCAAATACATCTTGCAAAGTCCAATAAAATTTTTTGTAATAATGAAGTAGGTCTTTATTTCCCCTAGTGTTTAACTCTTTAATAGCTGTATTAATTTTTGCTTGAAGCGGTGCACCGGTAATATGTGCTATTTCTTCAAGAAAGCTTACTCTTGTTTCTACACAGCTTACTCTTGTTTCTACGCATTGTAACATTTCACCGTAACGTTCAAACTTTTCATCGTATTCTTGAAATTTCCGTCCCAAGAGCGTTAATATGCGTTTATCTACTATAACCATATCATCATTATAAGAGGAGCTTATACTAGCTGTTATTATCTGAAAATCTGAGTTGTTGGAGGAATCTTCCTTTATTCCTAATTTCTTTTGAACATTTTTCATAAGATTTATTATTTCTGTATTGTGTGAATCAAATTTAATAGCTTTTTTAAAAGCAATATATGCTTGACGGTTATTATTCGATTTATAAAAAGCTATCCCCATATGGTAATAAATATCGGGATATTCTCGGTTAAGCTCAGATACATACTGAAAAAATTCTGCTGCTTCCTGAAAAGCCCCCCTCTCAAAATAAGTATGCCCTTGCCGGTAACATTCCTCAATAAAAGCCTCCATTGCTTCTAAATCGCCTGAAGCTAATAGTGTTTCCTCTTGTTCAGAGTAATCTTGCAGCGTTTTATTTTTCATATAAATTTTATTTATACCATATTATGACCGCCGTTGATCGATAAAGTTTCGCCGGTAATAAATCCGGCATTTTCATCGGTTAAAAACTCGACGGCTCTAGCTATCTCTTCGGGTTCTCCGAGTTTTTTCATCGGGATAGTTGCAACTATTTGCTCAAGAACGCTAGAGGGTATTTGTCCAACCATTTCCGTCCTGACGTAACCCGGGGCAATACAATTTACGGTGATATTTTTAGAAACGGATTCTTTGGCTAATGCTTTGGTAAAGCCGATAAGTGCAGCCTTGGCAGCACAGTAGTTAGTTTGTCCCACCTGTCCGGCTTGAGCATTGATCGAGCTAATATTAACGATACGCCCGTAATTTTGGTTACGCATTTGTGCAATTACGCTACTTGACATATTAAAACACGAATTAAGGTTAACGTTAATAACGTCATGCCAATCTTGTTGAGTCATTTTATGTAGCATCCCATCTTTGGTAATACCGGCATTATTTACTAAAATACTTACCGGTTTTTTGTATTCCTCTTCGATTTCTTTGACCGCTTGCCGGCACTCGTCATAATCCGCTACGTTCCATTGTTTAGTTTGTATTGCATGTTTTTCTAGCATTTCTTTTGCTGCATCGTGGTTGCTAAAAAAATTGGCAACAACCGTAAAGCCTTTATTTTTTAATGCAATAGCGGTAGCCTTGCCTATTCCTCTCGTTCCGCCTGTTATTATCGCTAGCCTTGACATTATTTTCTCCCTTGTAATTTGTATTTAATGATATTGTATTAATTATATTCCGATGTCAATCCACTAGGCATTGCTCTCGTAGATGGTTAAAGATGTCATTCTTGCACTGGATTGCTGTGTTGCATGGATCATAATTTACCGTATTATGGTTATTACAAGTATGGTGTCATACCGTGGCTTGACCCACTGCTGTACGAACGTTGCAAAAAGGCTGTGTCATTCTAGTTCCTTGATCACGGCATCCAGAAAAATAAAGCCATATTAG
>JAJIYK010000020.1 GCA_020881235.1 Rickettsia endosymbiont of Oxypoda opaca
AGAAATTCATATGATTTAAAATCTGACATCAAAAATTAAAAATTTAATTCAGATTTGTAAGTGAACATTTTATCATCAATTTTGATGAACAACAATTTTTAAAAATTCAAGGAACTCAACATTTCTCTATGCACTTGAGATATTTTGCAAGGGACAGAAAGCTAATCAAATTCTGCTTCCGTATGACACCGTACGCTTTGCAAAAATTCGAGCCAGGCAACAATTATTCTTTATTAACATTGACCTCATAATTTTTATAGCATATTTTAGACTTATTGCGGCATTGTTGCATGGATACCCCAAACGTCATTGCGAGCGACTGAAAGGAGCGTGGCAATCCAGAAAATAATAGTCATCCTGAATTTATTTCAGGATATTTTGCAAGAGATGCTGAAACAAGTTCAGCATGACAAGAATTGGATTGCCACGTCGGTACTACGTACCTCCTCGCAATGACGAGGTAAAGCAACAATGCCACTTATCGCTTCAATTCACGATTTGCGTTATAGTAAAAACCGTTGGATTTAAAAATATTTCGATTATATGCTGAATAATGAGAAAATAGAGACATCAATAAAACGCCCCAATTGGATAAAAGTAAAAGCTCCGACTTCTAAGCAATACCGGGAAACAAAAGAATTAATAACAGATTTAAAATTAAATACGGTTTGTGAGGAAGCCGCTTGTCCTAATATAGGGGAATGCTGGTCTAAAAAACATGCGACCGTCATGATTTTAGGCTCGGTTTGTACCAGAGCTTGCAGGTTTTGTAATATTGCAACCGGCAGACCGGATTTGCTTGATCCTCATGAACCTCAGCGTCTTGCTGAAGCAGTGAAAAAATTAAATCTTCAGCATGTAGTAATTACTTCCGTTGATCGTGATGATTTAGAAGACGGCGGAGCTAGGCATTTTGCTAATTGCATTCAAGAAATTAGATACTCTTCTCCGACTACAACAATTGAGATTTTAACCCCTGATTTCTTAAGAAAAGACGGAGCGGCGGAAATAATAGCAGCAGCAAAGCCCGACGTTTTTAATCATAACGTTGAAACTGTTCCCTCCTTGTATAAAAAGATAAGACCGGGAGCAAGATATTATAATTCTTTGAGTTTACTGCATAATATAAAAAAATTATCTCCTGAAATTTTCACTAAATCCGGTATGATGGTAGGGCTTGGAGAGGAAACGAGCGAAATAATCCAAGTAATGGATGACTTAAGAGAAGCAAAAGTTGATTTCTTAACTATCGGTCAATATCTACAGCCTACTAAAAACCATGCGGCGGTTGCAAGATACGTTACGCCGGAAGAATTTAAGTATATTGAAAGAGTTGCTAAGACTAAAGGTTTTTTAATGGTTTCGGCAAGTCCTTTAACTCGCTCTTCATATCATGCCGATGAGGATTTTCAAAAACTGAAAAATAATTATAATAATAGTTTAGGGGCGTCAGCTTAGCCAAAACCCACATGATAATTAATATAGAACTCATAAAAAATTATAAAAAATGGCAAGAACATAAGTTAATTAACAAAGCTTTAATTAAAAAAATTACTCATAATATATTACAGCGATTTGATAATTTCGCTACTATAAAGCAATTTGAACTATCAATTTTATTGACGAATAATCCAAGGATGCTAGATTTAAATAGCCAATTTCGTGATAAGGAAAAAGCTACAAATGTTCTTTCTTTTCCTCATGAAGAATTAAATTGGCAAGATTTACGTTTAAATGATTCGGGAGTAGAAAAAGCAAATTGCCCTTATACGTATCTAGGCGATATAGCTTTCGGTTATGAAACAATTTACCACGAAGCTCTTGAACAGAAAAAAACTTTTGAAAATCATTTTATTCATCTTTTAATCCATAGTATTTTACACTTAATCGGATTTGACCATCAAAATGACGAAGAAGCGAATATTATGGAAAATTTAGAAATTAAAATATTAAATTATTTCAACATTTCTTCACCTTATTAATCAAATGACTAATAAATTAAATCATAAAATTATTCCTACTTCACAAAAATTGTTATCCTCTATTAAATCTTCCTTTATAAATCTTTTAGGTAAAGCCAAAGTAAAGGATGATTTTTCTATTACTATTAAACAGCTTAGAGTTAATAGTCGAAAAATGACACTAGACGAACGTAATATTTTAACTAATCTTTTAAAATTAGAAGGTAAAACCGTTGAAGATATAATGATTCCGAGGTCAGACATTGCCGCAATAAAGCTAACGACTAGTGAAGAAGAATTAAATAAGATTATTAAAGCAAAAGTTCCGCATACTAGAACTCTAATATATGATGGGACTTTAGATAATATAGTCGGTTTTCTTCATATTAAAGATTTATTTAAAGCATTAGTTACTAAACAAAATTTTCAGTTAAAAAAATTAATTCGTAAACATATAATTGCCGCACCTTCCATAAAGTTAATTGATTTGCTTGCTAAAATGCGAAGAGAGCGGACTCATATAGCAATAGTTATAGACGAATATGGCGGCACTGACGGAATGGTGACTATTGAGGACATTATGGAAGCGATAGTAGGCAGAATAGACGATGAACACGATAAGCAATTAGACAGCGATAATTTTAAGATTATTGATAATAACACTATTATCTCAAATGCTCGTGTAGAAGTAGAAGTATTAGAAAAATTAATCGGCGAAAAATTAAAAGAAGAGGCTGATGAATTTGATACGATAGGGGGGTTGGTACTTACAAAAATCGGCAACGTTCCGTCAATCGGTACTAAAATAAATATCTCGGACAATATTGAAATTGAAGTCATTGACGCAAATCCTAGAACTTTAAAACAAGTTAAGATTAAACTGAAATACGACCTATCCGCTTCCGAATTACCTAGGCTCAGTGAATAAAATTTAAATTAATCTATTTTAGTTCTTTTTAACTGCAAATTATAAGATTTTTTTGAAATATGAATAACTATTCCTGCAAAAATCTTATTAATTTTCGTATAAAAATACCTTAAAATATAAATAATTTAAATTTTGTTCACTGAGCCTAGACAAAGTTGAAAAATTATTGTATATACTACTTATATTTCAAGAATTGGTCTTGCATTTTGTCAGGGATTCATGTACTCACGTTACTTAAGTGTGCGGTATTCACCCTTTAAAATAAAGTCCAATTCTCGAAATACGAGTATTATAGCTATAACATAACGCCAAGCTGCTATTGAGAAATAAAATAGCGGTAGCTTTTAAACATATTTGTAAATATAAATGTCAAAAGAAGATTTAATCCAGTTTGCGGGAGTCGTGCTTGAACTTTTACCTAATGCAACCTTTAAGGTAAAGCTAGAAAATGATCATTTAATTATTGCTCATACCTCCGGTAGAATGCGTAAAAATCGTATTAGAATATTAGTAGGAGACAAGGTTACCGTTGAAATGACTCCGTACGATTTAACTAAAGGTCGAGTAATTCATCGTAATTAATTATCTCTCATATACAAAATATGCCTAATTTACCCATCATATTAGCGTCTTCGTCACCTGCTAGACTTGAGTTATTAAAAAGATTAAAAATTGTTCCAACTCAAATTTTACCTGCCGATATTGACGAATCACCGCGTTTGCGTGAATTACCAAATCATTTAGCTATCAGACTTGCAAATGAAAAAGCCGTAAAAATTGCTTCGCAAATAGAAGAACCGGCTATTATTATAGCGGCGGATACCATCGTTGTAGCCGGTAGAAAATTATTACCGAAAGCCACCACCCATGAAGAAATAAAAAATTGCCTTAATATATTATCAGGAAGACGTCACCGAGTTTATACCGGTTTGTGTGTTATTAAAAAACATCACAATCAAATGGTGGTAAGACAAAAAATAGCTCAAACAATCGTTAAATTTAAAAGATTAAGCCGGCAAGAAATCGACTTTTATTGCTCACTTAATGAAGGATTAAATAAGTCAGGTGGATGCGGAATTTCCGGCTATGCGGAAGCTTTTATTCCATTTATTTCAGGCTCTCACTCAAATGTTATGGGGCTGCCTTTATTTGAAACGGTAAATGTTTTAACTTCCTTGGGTTATGTAATAGGCGGCTAGGGGCGGCATTGTTGTGTGGCTCTAAGAAATCGTCATGGCAAAGCCACGAAGGCGTTGTTGCATGGATACCAAAACGTCATGGCTGCATGGCTCGAATTTTTGCAAAGCGTACGATGTCATGCCGTGACTTGATCACGGCATCCAGTCTTTTTATTAAAGCTTTTTCTGGATACCGTGGTCAAGTCCTGTGTTGTACGAA
Organism: Rickettsia endosymbiont of Oxypoda opaca; assembly: GCA_020881235.1. Taxonomy (GTDB): domain Bacteria; phylum Pseudomonadota; class Alphaproteobacteria; order Rickettsiales; family Rickettsiaceae; genus Rickettsia. The sequence continues at coordinate 4,288 of JAJIYK010000020.1, forward strand.
CGTTTAAATAAAGAGGTAAAAATTCTGTCATTCCGTGGCTACGACCACGGAATCCAGTCTATAGTGTCATAAAAAGACTCTAAAATAAGTCTAATATGGCTTTATTTTCCTGGATGCCGTGATCAAGTCACGGCATGACACAGCCTTTTCTTTAACGTTCGTACAGCAGTGGGTCAAGCCACGGTATGACATTGGAACCATTTCTCGAGCCACACAACAATGCCATCAAGCGATCGCAATGACGCCGTACCTTTCAATATCTTTAATCCTAAAGCTTCTTCTTAATAATCTCTGCTACTTTTTTAACTTCATTCAGAGGAGTGTAACTATATTTTTCTAGTAAGGTAGTAAACTGATCAAAAATTTTTGCTATTTTTTGCTCTACCAATTGTGCGATAAAAACTTGATGTTTTGGAGCATTAAAGCTAGGGGGACAAAATATATAAAGAGGTTTGCCGCTAGCTGCTGCATCGCTGCACATTGAAATCGAATCGGCAGTAGAAACTATATATTCCGCTTGAGAGAGCATACCTAAATACGGATTAAATTTATTGCTTGAGTTATCATTCTCCTTAGGATCGTAAATAATTGTAGAGTCAGGCATCAAGTTTTTAATAATCAGTTTCACCGTTCTTGGCGTACGTCTACTAAAACTAATAAAAAAGGGTAGCTTCCGAACATGATTTACTCTAAATAATAACGATGATAATAGAAAAGCATCCTCATCACTAAGTTTATAATATTTATTATTTCCGCCGATAATAACGGCTATAAATTTTTCAAGCTGAGGATAATTTTTATGTAACTCCTCAGCGGCAAAAGGCAGTTTCGGCAAAATGCCGCTAAGTGCACCCGTAATCCTTATAACATTTGCGGATTCTTGCATTAGAGAATCATGATACGGCAAGATTACGGTATCAAATTCATCGTAAGTAATAGCCGGCTGCATTATTTGAATCAGCTTTATTTTATTATTAGACTTTCTCTTTAAATAAAGTGCCAGCGTTGCTGTCCTTCTTCCGGCCGTAATTATTATATCGGGGAATGGTTTTGCCTCTAAAGATCGTAATAATTTATTTTTGATATGGGTAGCTCGTCCTTGAAGAAAAAAATTCGGTAATTTGCTAAAGTAATTATATTTTAGCTCTATTAATTCATATTTTTCTCCTAGTTCTTCCGCTAGGGCTATAGCTTGATTCGTATTACCCGCTTTATTATCGCCAAGTACCCAAATAATCTTGTTTGTTATAGTCATATTCAATTAACCTTGAAGAGTTAAGGCATTTCGGTGTCACGCCGGTGACGGATTTTTATTAATCTTTCGGTAATCCTAAACAATAATATTTTAAGAACTTACCTACACTATTTATTAGGTAAACAAAAGCAGAATGTTCAAGTCGGTAACTATTATTTTCCTTATCAAATTGTTTTTGTCGGTAAAAAACCTCAAATTTACGGGCAACATCGTGAATATCTTCAACAGAACCTGTTAAACCTATAAAATCACTATTAAACTTTTCTAAATACTTTTTGAGTACCTCACTATTATCATGTTCAGGATCTAAAGTAATAAAGACCAGCCTAACAATTATATGTTCTTGTTGTAGAATTTTAATAATTTCAGATAGTTGCCTCATATAATTATAATCGGTTAAAGAGTAAGTAACTCCAAAATAAATTAAACTCAAATGGTTGTTTAAATAACTACTTTTAAATTTTTTACCGTTTTGATCAATAAGTGTGAAACCTCCGGTAGCGTTAATATCATTATTATTATTTTTTACAATAATATTAGGTTTGGATTGGTGAGCAGTCGAATATAATAAATATGTAGCTATTATGCCGACAATTATCCCAATGGACATAAAAATTTTTATAATAGATGTAGAGTGTTTATGGCGTTTCATATTTTTTATTACTAACTTAACTATAACTATCTTAGATATAATAAGGATTAGACAGGATAAAATAAAAGTAGTTTATGAAATTACTTAGCTATAACGGTAAATCACCTGTGATAATTTTACTATAAGCACCTTATTAAATTAATTGAATAATTAAGCTATTAACTAAACTAATTAAATTTCTAAGGATAGTATTCTAAAGTTAATATTTAGACTCAGTGAACAAAATTTAAATTAATAACGGTACAAATTATGCACTCGGAACTTAGCCCAGAATTTAATGAAGTTATAGCAAAATTAAATAATTCGGAATCTCTTGACTCTTTTCATAGAATTATGATTTCCACAAGACCCATTGATATGGGGAGGCTTGTAGAATCGATAAAGAATACCAAGCATAATGTTATAGCATTAACTATTAATTCTATTAAGTTAACAGGGGACGAAATAAAAAAGTTAGAAGATGTATTTACTCACTGTGCCTCACTCGAATGCCTTGCTCTTTCTAA
>JAJIYK010000021.1 GCA_020881235.1 Rickettsia endosymbiont of Oxypoda opaca
AAATTAGAAAAACTTAAAATCAAAACTAAGCTTAATCATTTTGCGATAAAGTATAAATTATTGCTAAAAGCTAATCAGATAGCCTTTAAGGAATTGCATAATATGATTGCTACTACTGCTTAGTGCGTAACATGAGTTAGTTACAAAATTATTATCTTTTAAAGGAAAAACAACACTATCTTTTTGCCCAAACCAGTTAGCCCAGTACAGCCTATTAAATGCCGGCATTTTGTCGGCGTAAATTTCTAACTCGTTATCTTGGTTTTTAACTCCCACGGCGTTTGTGCTAGCATCAAATATTAAATCCGGTTTCGGTGAGTAAAGCATTAATATAAAAGACACCCCCATAATCCAAAATCCCCAAAGACGCCAATTTGTTTTCCAGATACATATCCAGAAAAAGCCGAATAAAAAGAGTAGATTACTTAAATTCGTTATATAACCGAAATACCAAACTGCACCTTTAAGGTTATTAAAATACTCTGCCGAGTAAATAATTATGCTAATGAAAAAACCCATTATTTTTAAAATAAAGCCGTCTATATTTAACCACATTAAAGGTAATGACAACAAAGCCAGAGGCATAAGAAAAAATGACATTATCGGTACAACGATAAGATTATTCGGAATGGAATAAGTTGAAAATATGAAGAACTGATTTATTACCACCGGTGCCGTGATAATACTTGCTAAAAAACTAGAATAAATATTTGATGCCGTATAAAATTTTATTGAGGCAAAAATTCCTTTATTATCACCGAGTAACCATTGATTTTTTAAATAAAACTCATAGCCTGCGACTAAAGATAGCACGGCAATAAAAGACAGTTGAAAACTTGGGTGGAATATATATTCAGGATTTAATGATAATATTATGAAAGCCGCAATAGCCAGCGACCGCAACGGAAAACAAGAGCGTTCTATAATGACGGCATAGATAAAAATCGCTGCCATAATAAAGGCTCTAGTTGCGGCAATCTGCATGCCGCTTAGCTCTAGATAACCGAAGCTACCGATCAGCGAACAGATAGCGGCAACTAACTTTACATTATAATTGTAAGAAAGATAATTAGAGAGATTTAATAAAAAACGTGTCGATATAAATAAAATCATCGCCACTAGCGATAAATGTAGACCCGAAACGCAAAGCACATGGGAAATACCGCTTTGCCTCATATCTTGCATTAATTGCCGGTTGATGCCTTTTGTCTCGCCGAGCAATATCGCAGCAGCAAAATTACCTTTAATGCTCCCTAATTTCTCCACTAAATTTTGATAAATATTAAATCTAATTTTATAGATAATCCTGTTAATATATTTTTCTTGGTGTAATAAAATTTTCGGCGGAGACATTGCATAGCCGTTTGCACCAATTTCAGATAAATAAGCATAAAAGCCAAAATCATACCCGTCGGGCAGAATGCTATTTTGTGGCTTATACAACTTAGCGAGCAAGTTGATTTTATCACTTACGCTAATATCTGTCAGGTATTTCCTCGGTAGGCTTATTCTAATTTTTTTTATATTGCGATTAATTTTTTTTATTTTTATATCATTTAACACTATTTGTACACCGTGAATAGTCGGCTTGATAGTCTCAATCGTGCCGGTAACTTCTGAAATTATCGGCTTACCGATAGTGCTACCTTGTAAATTTAAGACTCTATATTTACTAATCACTAGACCAAAGGCAAAGGCGATAACTAGCCCACTAGTAAATTGCCAAAATATCCCGTATTTTTTTGTAAGAAGTAATAACAAGGAGAAGAGAAAAATAGCTAGGATTGCTAAAAACGACGGCTCAAAATTTAGCGAAAAATAAACGATAATACCGCAAATAAAACTAACAAAATACCATAAGCTAAGATTATTATACTCCTCTTCAAGAGTATCTCTTAAATATTTCAGCACTTTTGCAACTTTAGGTTAAAGTCAGGATTATATGCGATTAAGGGCTAAGTGCAATGGATTTATTGGGGTATTATGAGTTTGTTGCGTGGAAGCTTCTCAAGGTCATTGCGGACGACCGAAGTGTTGTCTGGCTCGAATTTTTACAAAGCGTACGATGTCATTCTAGTTCCTTGATCACGGCATCCAGTCTTTTTATTAAGTTTTTTTCTGGATACCGTGGTCAAGCCACGGTATGACACCATACTTGTAATAACCATAATACGGTAAATTATGAGCCACGCAACAACGCCTTACACAGCTCGCAATGACGTTTGGGGTAGACGAAGATCAACTTCAAAAAGAGCAAGGAGTCTATAAGTCGAGGAGCACAGCGTATACTTAATACGTGGCTACCTGCGAACTTATTAAGACGACGTAGCCAATTTTTGAAGTTCATCGAGTATACCTATATACCTAAAGCTTGGCGATAAAGCTCAAGCATCGCATCTTGCTCGGCTAATTTATCTCTATCAAGTTTTTTTAATTTTATGATAGCTTTCATTGCTTTAGCATCAAAGCCGTGAGAAGACGCATCTTGAAAAATATCTTTTATTTCTTCGGATAATTCTGCTTTTTCTTGTTCTAATCTTTCTATTTTATTTATATATTGTTCTAATTGTTCTTTTACTATTACTTCCGACATAAAAATTATTTAACCATTTAAAATTTACTATATGATCGAAAAATTATTTTTCTTATTAATTTTATAGATAATTTTAATAAAAATACCAGAAGAATCTTGAAAAGCTTTATCTTTGATTAAAGCACTTATAATTATTGAAAATACAAAGTTTTTGTATATCTTTATAATTTAGGTTGTTTATAAAAAATTAATTTAACTAAAATATAATAATGCAATTATATCCTTTAAGGCTGCTACCCGATAAAATCGATTTTGATTTTATGAATTTTAAAAAAATAAGTTATACGTTATCTATTATATTATCGCTAATCAGCATATTATGGGTAGGTATCTATAAATTTAATTTCGGCATTGATTTTGCCGGCGGCATTGTTATCGAAGTAAGGCTTGACCAAGCACCTGACTTACCGAAAATGCGTGAAGTATTAGGAGGTCTCGGAATTGGTGAGGTGGTACTGCAGAATTTCGGCAGTGAGCGGGATTTATCTATTAGGTTCGGCAGTAGTAGTGAAGATAATTTAAGGAAAAATATTGAACTCATTAAATCGACTTTACAAGAAAATTTTCCTTATAAATTCGAATATCGTAAAGTAGATTTTGTCGGTCCGCAAGTCGGGCGGCAATTAATTAACGCAGGTGTTTTGGCGATGTTATTTTCCTTTGCGGCGATTATGGTTTATATTTGGATAAGGTTTGAATGGTATTTCGGTCTTGGGATATTAGTTGCTTTAGTACATGACGTTATTTTAAGCCTTGGCTTTATGAGTATGACGGGCTTAGATTTTAACTTAAGTACCATAGCGGCAATCCTGACTATAATAGGTTACTCGGTTAATGATTCAGTAGTGATATATGATAGAATCAGGGAGAATTTACGCAAATCGCATAAAAAAGTTATTACCCAAATTATCAATGTTAGTATTAACGAAACATTATCAAGAACGGTCTTAACGGTTGTTACTACCTTGCTTGCTAATTTGGCACTAGTAATTTTCGGCGGTGAGGCGATTCGTAGCTTTAGTGTATTAGTATTTTTCGGTATTATCGCAGGAACATATTCGTCAATTTTTATTTCTGCTCCGATACTCACGTTATTTGCTACTAAGAAAATTGATAATAAGAAAGGATAAAACTGACATCAAAATAAAGAGCAATATATGCTAAAAGCAGAAGATAGAATTTTTACTAACCTGCAAGGCACAGAAAGCCATGATATAAAAGCCAGTAAAAAACGAGGAGATTGGGATAATACGAAGGCTTTAATCAGTAAGGGGCGGGAATGGATAATTGAAGAAGTAAAAAAATCCGGTCTGCGAGGTCGTGGCGGTGCCGGCTTTTCTACAGGCACTAAATGGTCGTTTATGCTGAAAGAATCGCTTAAACCTTCTTATTTAGTAGTCAATGCCGATGAATCCGAGCCTGGAACTTGCAAAGATCGTGATATTTTAAGGTTTGAACCGCATAAATTAATTGAAGGTTGTTTATTGGCAAGTTTCGCAATAAATGCACATGTATGTTATATCTATATTAGAGGTGAGTTTTATAATGAAGCTTCCAATATTCAACGAGCTTTAGATGAAGCGTATAAGGAAGGATTAATCGGTAAAAATGCTTGCGGCTCAGCTTTTGATTGCGATATTTATTTACATAGAGGAGCAGGAGCATATATTTGCGGTGAGGAAACAGCATTACTTGAGAGTCTAGAAGGAAAAAAAGGCATGCCTAGGTTAAAACCGCCTTTCCCTGCAGGCTACGGTTTGTACGGTTGCCCGACTACCATTAATAATGTTGAATCTATAGCGGTAGTGCCAACTATTTTAAGACGTGGAGCCGGTTGGTTTAGCAGTATCGGCAAGCCGAATAATACCGGCACTAAAATTTTCTGCATTTCAGGACATGTCAACAAGCCTTGTAACGTTGAAGAAAAAATGGGCATTCCTTTAAAAGAGCTAATCGATAAATATGCCGGCGGGGTGCGTGGCGGTTGGGATAATCTTAAGGCTATAATCCCGGGCGGTTCTTCCGTGCCGTTATTACCTAAATCTTTATGTGAAGTAGATATGGATTTTGATAGTTTAAAAGCCGCCGGATCGAGTCTTGGAACCGGCGGTATTATCGTCATGGATCAATCTACCGATATTATTTATGCCATTGCCAGATTAAGCAAGTTTTATATGCATGAGTCGTGCGGTCAATGCACTCCTTGCAGAGAGGGGACAGGCTGGATGTGGCGGGTTATGATGCGTTTAGTACGAGGAGAGGCAAAAAAGCATGAGATTGATGAGTTGCTTGAAGTAACCAAAGAAGTTGAAGGACACACTATTTGTGCTTTAGGTGATGCTGCCGCTTGGCCTATTCAAGGGTTAATACATCACTTTCGTGGTGAGATTGAAGAGCGAATTAAGTAGTATAGTGCTGACAGCTGTCATACCGTGGCTCCGACAGCGTTGTTGCATCGCTCGAATTTTTGCAAAGCGTACTGTGTCATGCCGTGACTTGATCACGGCATCCAGTCTTTTTATTATGTTTTTTCTGGATACCGTGGTCAAGCCACGGTATGACACAGTACTTGTAATAACCATAATACGGTAAATTATGATCCACGCAACAATGCCTCCTCGCAATGACGTTTAATCGTTCACGAATAACATTTTAATTATCTATAAAATATATATGCAAACAAATATTGAACCACAGAAAAAACAAATAAATTGGCAAGAATGGCGTTCTTTTTCTTTTGTTATATTGATCGCTTTAATGATTCGGATATTAGTCATGGAGCCCTTTACTGTCCCGACCGCATCAATGAAAGCAACTATTTTAGAAAATGATTATGTTTTTTCAACAAAATATAATTACGGTTACAGTAATTATTCCCTATCTTTCTTCGACTCTTTTAATCTCTTTAAAGGACGAATATTTGCACGCCAACCACAAAGGGGCGACATAATTGTTTTTCGTCCGCCTCATAATATGGATGTTAGATATATAAAACGTTTAATAGGCTTGCCCGGGGATAAAGTGCAATTAATTGACGATGTAATATATATTAACGATCAAAAAATAGAACGCATAGAAGACGGCATTTTTATAAGCGAAGAAGGTCGAAAATATAGAAGATATAAAGAAACATTACCAAACGGCATGTCTTATTTTTCTTATAAAATTGCTCCGATTAACGGAACATTAATGGAAAATAAATACGGCAACACGGAAGTTTTTTATGTGCCGCAGAATAAATATTTTTTCCTAGGCGATAATAGAGACGAGTCAAATGATAGCAGAATAGATTTAGGTTATGTACCGTTTGAAAATTTCATTGCTAAAGCACAATTTATTTACTTTTCTACCGAACTAAAATTATGGGATAACGATATCGGTATTGTAAAGCAAATACTTCGAATCGGTCCTTGGCTTTCTTCTATTAGATTTAACAGAATATTTAAAAGCCTTTATAAAATGGATGCTGCTAATGAAAATAATTGATCAAAAATTAGAGAAGCTATTAGGGTATAATTTTAAAGATAAAAATCTTTTAATCGAAGCATTAAGCCATCCTTCCCTAAAACAACATTCTTCAAGTCAATATGTAGATTATGAGCGACTGGAGTTTTTAGGTGATGCCATATTAAGTTTTCTAATTACCGAAATTTTATTTAGTAATTTTGCCGATTATGATGAAGGAAAATTAGCGAAAATTAGAGCTTATTTAGTTTGCAAAGAAACACTTTGCAAAGTCGCTGCTAAGCTTAATTTAAGCAATTATATTATAATGACGCAAGGAGAGGAGCTTTCAGGCGGGCGTGATAATCCGAATAATATAGAGGATGCAACGGAAGCTTTAATTGCTGCTATTTATCTTGATAGTGATATTAATATTGCACGCAAAATTGTTCGAAATCTATGGGCTGATTTTATTGTTGTTAAGGATTTAACTAATTATGACCCTAAAACCCCGTTGCAAGAATGGGCACAAAGCAAAGGATTTCCCGTGCCGATATATAAGGTTATTAACAGGAAAGGTGCTTCTCACTCTACGACTTTTACCGTATCGGTAACAGTAAAAGGTCACTCACAAACCGGTACCGGTCACTCCATTAAGGAAGCTGAAAAAGACGCTGCACGAGAGTTGTTGCGTACGATTGGGTTGTTGTAAAAACTAAATAAGAGAATAATATGAAAAAATATTTCCAGACTTTATTTTTTGCTTTTTTATCACTAGGAGCTAAAAGCGATAAAACAATTTCTTATATAGATTACTATAATGAAGCTGTCGAATTACATAATTCCGGTCAATACGAGTTGGCTATTAAGTTGTATGATAAAGCTATTAAACTAAATCCTAAGAATCCAGATTTATATAGTAATAAGGGAGCCGCTTTAAATGATTTAAATAAATATCATTTAGCTATTAAAGCCTGTAATAAAGCTATTGAATTAAATCCCACACACATAAATGCCTATAATAATAAAGGCGTCGCTTTACAAAAATTGGAGCAATATGAGTTGGCTATTGATATTTATAATAAAGCTATCAAAATAGATTCTAATGATCCGACTTTATATTATAATAAAGGTGCGGTATTGGCTAAATTAAGCAAATATGAATTAGCCGTTGAAGCCTTTGACAAAGCTATCGAATTAAATCCTAATAATTCAAATTTGTATAATGATAAAAGTATAGCATTAAGCAAATTAGCCAAATATGACTTAGCTATTGAAGCTATTGATAAAGCTATCGAGTTAAATCCTAACAATTCGGTTTTGTATACTAATAAAGATTTAGTATTAGGTATGTTAAGTAAATATAATTTAGCTATTAAGTCATGTAATAAAACTGCTGGGACAAATCCTGATAACCTAGACCCAACATCTAAACTTGATGAACATGATTTTTATAATTTTAGCGTAGAAGCTTGTAGCAAAGCCATTGAATCAAACCCTAGTGATTTCAAGTCATATTATGTAAAGGGAATAGCTTTATATAATTTAGGTAAATATGACTTAGCTATTGAAGCATATGATAAAGCTATTGAATTAAACCCTAATAATTCAGATTTTTATTATGAAAAAGGTGTAGCTCTGTCTAAACTAGACAAGTACAACCTAGCAATTGAAGCCTTTAACAAAGCTATTGAATTAAATTCGGATAATTGGAATTCACACTATGATAAAGGGGTAGCTTTATATAATTTAGGCAAATATGACTTGGCTATTAAGTCATTCGATAAAGTTATCGAATTAAATCCTAATATTTGGAATTCACACCACGACAAAGGGGTAGCTTTATATAATTTAGGTAAATATGACTTAGCTTTAGAATCTATTAACAAAGCACTTGAGTTAGACCCTACAAATTCTGACGCTTAGCAAGCTAAACAATTCTTAATGCAAGAGCTAGAAAATTAAGAACATAATTATTATGTCGATTGTATGACCAACCAAGCTCAAAAAACCGTCTCTGTTTGTATAATCGGTAGACCGAATAGCGGCAAGTCGACTTTATTAAACAAGCTTATCGGGCAGAAAATTTCCATAGTTACTCCGAAGGTTCAAACTACACGCTCAATCATCACCGGCATAGTTACCATTAAAGATACGCAAATAATTTTATATGACACGCCGGGTATATTTGAGCCGAAAAGTCGACTGGAAAAAGCCATGGTTCGGTGTGCTTGGTCAAGTTTACATAGTGCCGATATCGTGATGTTAATTATCGATAGCTTAAAGCCTTTGGATAAAATTACCCTTGAGATATTAAAAAAACTCTCATCTCTTAAAATAACACCGGTATTTTTATTAAACAAAATAGATGTTACATCAAAATATTTTGCCGATATTCAAGCTATATTAACTGCTAATCACCCTGAAAGTTTGGTTTTCCCTATCTCTGCTTTAGTTGGTAAAAATATTGATGAGTTGCTAGAATATATCATATCACAAGCAAGACCCTCGCCGTGGCTTTATGAAGAGGATGACATGACTGATTTGCCGATGCGTTTTTTAGCGGCAGAAATCACGAGGGAACAGTTATTTTTAAACCTGCATCAAGAATTGCCTTATAAGCTAACCGTTCAAACTGAGAGTTGGGAAGAACGGGGCGACAAGTCGGTAAAAATTCATCAAGTCATAGTGATGACAAGGGAGAGTTATAAAATCATAATACTAGGAAAAAACGGCAGCAAAATAAAAGAAATCGGTGCACAGGCTCGACAAGAAATGGAGCAATTTTTTAACTGCAAAGTTCATCTCTTTTTATTTGTAAAAGTTCGTGAGTTGTGGGAAGATAATCCCGATTTTTATCGTCATATGAAATTATAGAAAAATTTATAGTGGGAGGGCGTTGTTGCATGGCTCGCATTTTTGCAAAGTGTTCGGTATAATACCGCAGCTTGACCTACTAGTGTACGAACGTTAAAGAAAAGGCTGTGTCATTCTAGTTCCTTGATCACGGCATCCGGTCTTTTTGTTAAGGTTTTTCTGGATACCGTGGTCAAGCCACGGTATGACACTATACTTGTAATAACCATAGTACGGCAAATTATGAGCTACGCAACGACGCCCATCTTTTAAAAACCGCTCTTTTCTCTTCCCCTAAATTTAAATTATTTTAAACCCTATTATCTAAGGGGTTTTCTACTAAAAATATATATAAAAAACCATGAAATGTGGTTTTTTATTGACAACCGAGATAATATATAGTAAAAGTTCTTCAAGTGTTTCCTTAAATTTTATAAATCAACTAGGTTTAAGGCATTATGTTTTTATTAAGTCCGTACTGCTAACGTAATATAAACCGGTTATAATTATAAACATATAAATCACTTGTGCAAAAGTCAACTATTTAGCATCCATACTTTTTGCATATCTTAAGTTAACAAACTAGTATGCGGTTTTAAAGTTAATTTAAAAGAACGCACCGATTGGTAAAGCCTATAATATAGGGCATAATAACCACGTCTACTTTAAAATTCTCCCTAAATCCTCGTTTGGAAACAACTCTATTGGCTATAATAGTGATATAGTGAGTATAATATACGATGAATAAAGATAGCAATGCCAGGTACGAAGATGATGAATATACCGAAACATTAAAAAAGATAAATAGTAAATTAATGAGTTTGTCAGGTAAATTGCTTGCAATGAGAGCGGATAATAGCGGTGAGCAAAAAAAAATATCGAATGACTTAAAAGCATTAGTTAAGCAGTTAAATAGCATAAAAAGAAATGTAGAAATATATTTTATCGTTACGTTATTATTAGTGATTATTATAATTCAAAAAATGCTCTGGATGGGTGCGGCCTCCCGTCTTTTTTTCTCTTAATAAAGAACTATTTATTTTTTCTAGCGTTCTCTTGAAATCACTCAAATATATCTGGCTATCAAAATTTTTCTTTCAAAAATTCTTTTTCTATAATTTTTGCGGCTGTTAAAGAAGGAGTTTGGCTTGACTTTAAACCTAGTTGTTTTAGAGCTGCTTGACTTTCTACTATTTGTGCCTGCGATTTTTGCGGACTCAATAATAATTCTTCAAGTTTTGAGGTAATAAGGGTGGAGCGGCAGCTAAATTGAATAAACTCCGGGATTATTTCTTTGTCGGCTATAATATTAATTAAACAAGCATATTTAATTTTGATTAATAATTTTATAATAAAAAAGCTAAATATATTGAGTTTATAAGCGACAATCATCGGTGTGTTAGATGCTGCTATTTCTAATGTATTAGTTCCCGATTTTGCTAAGGCTAAATCAGCTACCGCATAACTTTTTAGCCGCTCGTTAGAAAATATATAATTAAATTTTGTATTTACCAAAAACGGTTGTATTATTTTTTCGTGACTCGGGTCGGCAAGGGTAAATATTACCGTAAGGTTGGGATAATTTTCAGCAATATTATTAATAGCAGGGATAAAAATCGGCAAATGTCTTAAGATTTCTCCTCGCCTACTGCCGACTGTAACACATAAAATTTTTTCCTTATCCCCTATTTTCAGCTCTCTACGCAAAGCTAATTTATCATTATAAAATTCCTGCTCTATTATAGGATGACCGATATATCGGCAATCAAGCCCTACTTTAGTAAAATAAGGCGGCTCGAAAGGTAGTAACGCAAACAAACAATCGTAAATTTTTGCATATTTTATAGCTCGCTCCGGTTTATATGCCCAAACCGACGGTGCTACTATATGAATCATTTTTAACTCAGGTAAGGCTTTTTTTAGCCGTTTTGCTACTCGATAAGTAAAACCCGGGGAATCAATAGTAATTAATATATCCGGTGCACTGTTAATAATATCATCTACCGTAAGGGCAATTAATCGTTTAATCTTTAAAAATTTCGGTATAATCTCGATAAATCCCATCAGGCTTATTTCGGAAATAGGGAATAAGCTTTTAGTAATACCGGCTTCTTCCATCATTTTTCCGCCTATACCGGTAAATTCGAGTTCCTTGTTATTTTTCAGATGCCCAATTATTCGGGAACCGATAAAATCGCCCGACATTTCACCGGCTATAAAATAGATTTTTGCCATTAACTTATCCTATATCTGTTTTCCGCATAAACTTAAATCTTTATTAATTATTTCGGAACCAATATTTAGGCAATCAAGAATCGAGTGGAAAACATAATCATGGCTAATCTCGCTATTTACGTGGTTTTCTATAGAGGCTACTAACTTTGGGTGTTTAGATTTAAACTTGTCGGAAACCCACGCTATAAAAGGCACGGTTATTTGCTGATCTAATAAGGGACCGCCGTGACCGTAATAGCCGTCTTCTCCTAAAGATTCACCGTGATCAGAGATATATATAAAAAATGAATTTTTATCTTTTAATAAATTTATTACGTTATGCAAAAAAAAATCGGTGTATAAAGTTGAATTATCATAACTATTAATTAATGCCGATTTATTACAGCTACTAGAGTCAGTTTTAGCTCTAGCATTGCAAATAGGGGTAAAATGCTCAAATTCTTTCGGATATCGTGCATCATAATTCCAATGACTCCCTGAAGTATGAATAACTAAAAATTGTTTTTCTGCATGCTTTAATATTTCTTCTATAAAGGGCAGCATTTTTGTGTCATGATCATTTAGGGTAAATAATGCTGAGCCGCCCGGGATAATCGTAAAATTAACTTCATCATAAATGGTGCCTAAGTCAAAATTTGCGAAATTCCTCATTAAAGTTTGTGTGCCTATCCAATTGGTATTAAAACCTAATTTAGTCAAAACCGATAAAAAACTAGTCTCTCGCTTGTTATCTTCTAAGTTACTTGCATTATGACGCGAAAACAATGACGGCACGGATATATAAGTAAGATTTGAGGCGGATTTAGCTTTAAAGGAAAATACATTCGGAGTAGAGTTTAAATAAGGTGTAGTATCTCGCACGTAACCGTTAATACCGAAATGATCAAATCTTGCCGATTCTCCTATTACCAAAACCCCGATAATAGCTTGATCGGAATTATCGACAAAATCATATTTTTTGCTAATATCTATTTTTGCTAAATGCCTATTACTAAAGTTTTGTGCAAAATTTAAATAAGTATTATGTAAATATTGAATAGGAAAATAGTTATTTAATACTTTAAACGGTGGCGAAATAATAGCATTAACAAAAATAAATAGGCAAATCGCTGATAGTAATTTAGTAACAAATGAGTTAGTATTAGTAGCAGTAAAGTTTTTCAGAGTATAAAGACAGGCAAATAAGCTAAAAATTAACCATATTATCAATCTAATACTTATTAATTCATAAATTTCGTTTAGATCGGTTGAAAAAAAGCTGCCCATCATTTCTTTAGTAGGCTTTATTTTGAAAAAATAAAGATAATAACTAGCTATAGCCGATGTTATAAATAAAAAGACCGTACCGATAGTTAAAACTAACCGATATATGGTAAAGCCGAAGAATATTATAAAAGAGAATATATAAATATAACAAAAATCTTTTGTTAGTTCTAATATGGCTTTAAAAAAACTAGCCTTGTAATAATCAAATTTATAGATTAGCACGGCAGAATTAAAAAGCAGACAATAGATAAAAGCCAGAACTAAGGCTAATTTAATTAATTTGGTATCTAAGTGTTTTTGTATTATTTTAAGCATTATACTACTCATCTTTCAAGAATTATTTTTTCATTTTATCGAGGATTCGCATGCTCACTTATTAAGTATAAGTTGTGCGTGCTCACCTCTCAAAATAAAATCTAATTCTTGAAATACGAGCAGTATATATACTAATAATGGAGTAATCTTATTTATCATGATAATAAAAAATCTTCAAGAATTTTATCGACTTTTACCGGTTAATTCTCCTCTTATCGCCTTAGATCACGGGACTAAAAAGATCGGCGTTGCACTCTCTAACCAAGAGCGTACCATTGCTATGCCTTTATGTGTTGCAAATGCAATAAATAAAAAAGCCCAAATTACTACTATACTAAATTTAATCGAAAAATACAAAGTTTGCGGTATAGTGATAGGGTTACCGATTAATATGAGCGGCGAAATAGGAACGCAAGCGGAAATAGTATTAAAATTTGCCGAAGATTTTACGAAACATACCGACCTGCCGATATATTTGCAGGATGAGAGGCTTACTACGAAAGCGGCAAATAATTTGCTTAAATCATTCGGCGTAAAACGAAAAGAACGCAATAATAACGATGATGTAATAGCCGCAAGTATGATTCTGGAAACTACCCTTGATTCTATTAAGAAGTACAGCGTCATTCAGGAAGCTTGATAGCGTTGTTGCATGGATCAAGAAATTAATAAAAATCCGTCATGGCGAAGCCACGAAGGCGTTGTTGCGTGGATACCTGTAACGTCATTGCGAGCCGCTGCAAGCGGCGTGGCAATCTAGAAAATAATAATTTTCATAGCATTTTTTGCTGTTTTTTTCCTAGATTGCCACGTCGGTACTACGTACCTCCTCGCAATGACGGGGTTTTTTGTAAT